>CAMKED010000014.1 GCA_946411475.1 uncultured Clostridia bacterium
TCCCTATTCGCTATCCTTTTTTTCAACTGTTAAGTATCATTGTAACACATACAGTTCTTTTTCATATTATCCATTTTGTCCATTGAAATTCCTCGATTTTTGTTGTACAATAGAATTTGATGAGATTACGAAGGGAGCGTCTTGCTTTGAAAAATATCCTCGTCATCGGCACCGGCGGCACCATCGCCTCCGAAATGGCTTCGGACGGACTGACCCCGGAGCTGAGCGCCAACCAGCTTTTGCAGTACGTACCGCAGGTGGAGGCCTTCTGCCGACCGGTTTGCAAGCAGATCTTCAGCATTGACAGCACGAATATGTCCCCTTCCCGCTGGCTGCAAATTGCCGCCTGCATCCGGGAAAACTACGACGATTTCGACGGTTTCGTCATCACACACGGCACCGATACCATGGCCTACACCGCAGCCGCGCTGTCCTATCTGATTCAGCGCAGCCCCAAGCCCATTATCCTCACCGGTGCGCAGAAGCCCATCGGCTCGGACAACACCGACTCCAAGATCAACCTGGAGGACGCGTTCCGCTGCGCCTGCTCCAACCTGCGCGGCGTCATGGTCGTCTTTAACGGGAAGGTCATTCTCGGCACGCGGGCCAGAAAGACGCACTCCAAGAGCTTCCGGGCCTTCTCTTCGATCAACTATCCGGAACTGGCCTACATTCAGGACGGCCACGTTCTGACCTTTATCCAGCCGGACTGCCAGGACCGTCCCGTCTTTTACGACAAGCTTGGCGAACACGTCGCCCTGCTGAAAATGATTCCCGGCACGGACAGCGCTCTGCTGGAATGGCTGCTGGATCGCAACGACGCGCTGATCATTGAGAGCTTCGGCGTCGGAGGAATGCCCTCCTATAAGGGCTCGGAGTTCTACGATCTCATGGCTGACGCCATCAACCGCGGGAAGACCATCGTCATGACGACCCAGGTGGAAAACGAGGGCAGCAATCTCTCTATTTACAGCGTCGGCAACCGGCTGAAAACCGAGCTCGGCGTGCTGGAAGCCTACGACATGACGACGGAGGCTGTGGTAGCAAAGCTCATGTGGATCCTGGGGCGTACCAAGGATCCCAAACAGATCCGTTGTCTGTTCTATTCCCCCATCGCGGACGATTTACTGTACCCGGTCTCAGAGGCATAAACCTGCTTTCCAGTAAGAAGTAAGAAGTAAGAAGTAAGAAGTAAGAGGTATTGAATACTTCTTACTTCTTACTTTTTTATTCTTTACTTTTCTCTTTCACCGGCCGGAACACATAGTACCGCTGACCGATGTAATTGATGACGCAGTAAACGAAGGTGCAGGCCAGCATGGCCAGCGCGTGCCGGAAAATCAGGGGATCCTTTCCCTTGGCAACAATGTTCTGAATCCAATCGGCAATCGAAATAAAGAACGGCAGTGTAATCAGATACTCGAAGACCTTGTACAGCAGGACCTTGGCGATCAAATAGCTGAGGCCGACCGAGACAAAGAACATGATCCACCACCAGCGGGAAATCTTCAGCCCACGGAAGGTCACGAAGCGGTTGAGCAGGAAGGAAACCATGGTCTGCATCGCAAATTCAATATAGAGGGCCGGATCTGTCGCCACGTCGCAAACCAGATGCAGAACCAGCATGATGGCGTTGCAGACGGCGTAATTCAATATTCCCAGGGCAACATAGAGCCAGAAGGTTTTGTCCAGTATTTTTTTGATCTTATTCATTTTCGTTCTCCGGTGCATACATCAAGTTCATATCCACAATCACGTCGATGCCATCCACGTGCCCCTGGCCGGTAAACTGCCAGAAATCCGTCTGAAACGCAAAGCTCTGGCTGTCCTTGTACTCCGCGATCCAGAACGCATAATCCGTCAGATTCTCCAGGTGCATGATCGAGTAGCCATACTGCTGGTTGAAATAGACGCCCGCAGAATAGCCGCCTTCGGTAATGGCCTTACAAAAGGCCAGAGACCACGCGCCGACGTCGGAGGTCGCCTTGCCTCCGGTGCGTCCGTCGGAAACCTCTTCCCAGTCATAAAAAACCGGCAAATCCAGCGGGACCCTGTCAAGCATTCGCAGCACGAAGGCGGCCTCCTCCTTTGCCTCTGCTTCGGAAATGGCCTGAGAATAGAAGTAGACGCCCACGGGCAGGCCGGCGTTTCGTGCGTTCACGTAGTTTGTGGCAAAGTTCTCATCCACGTTCAGGCCTCCGACCGTGTTTCCGCGAAAGCCGATCCGCAGGATTGCAAACGAGACGCCGTCCTCCCGGACCCGTTCCCAGTCGATCTCTTTTTGATGTGCGGAGACGTCCACACCCAGCACGGCACCTGGATAGGAAGGTCTCCCCTTTTCATCCAGCGTAAATTGATCCGCCGCTCGCGAATTGCGGGGCGCAGTCGCTCTCGTCTCCTGCTCCGGTGCGGAACACGAAGAGAAACACAGCATAAGCATCAACACGGCAGCCAGGCTGCGCAGTTTTAAAACCATGAAAAAAGCTCCTTTATTGACAATGCCGGTTTATTATATCATACAATGCTGAAAAAACCAAACAAAAAATAAAATAATCATTGTTTTTTTGTTTTCTGTGTTGTAAAATATTTTATATTTGCCGATTACTCTATCCGGAGGCAGACTTATGCCCAATTCAAACTACAACCTGGAAGAGCAGCTCCGGCAGGACAGACGGATGGGAAACGCCAAGCTGCGGAAACGCAGACTGCGCCGCTCGTTTCCCTTTCTGTTGCTGCTTCTTCTGCTTTTGGCAGCTGCCCTGCTCTTCTTTTCTTCCAAAGAAAATGAAGCTGAAGCGAAGCTGAATACAGAACCCGCGGTGTCAGGCACTTCCGTTGCAACGCTGAACTTTGTGGGAGATATCAGTCTCGATCAGGCCGGAATTGAGCGGTTTCGGACAGAAACCGGCTATGATTTTTCGCCCCTGTTCCGTAAGATTGTCCCCCGTCTCGCATTGGCCGACCTGATCGTGGGAAATTTGGAAGGAAATATTGTCGGAAACGGCGACGTCGCCGATCACTGTTATCCGCCCGCTCTGCTCCAAGCGCTCTACGACGCAGGATTTGACGTCTTGCAAACCGCAAACTCCTACACCATTCAAAACGGCATTTCGGGGCTGAACGCCACGAAGCAGGCCATCCAGGCCGCCGGTATGGACCCGCTCGGAACCTGGGTCTCCGAGGAGGATCGGGCCGAAAACGGCGTGCTGATCCGCAACGTCAACGGAATTCGGATCGCTTTTTTGAGCTTCACGAAGGGAATGAACAACCTTCGACTTCCTGCCGGAGCAGAATACTGCGTCAATCTGCTCTACTCGGACTATGACACGAATTACTCCGTGATCGCACGCTCCGCCATCGAAAAAGCGGTAGAGGAAGCTCGGCTGCTAAACCCGGATCTGATCGTTGCCATGCTGCATTGGGGCAGCGAATATGACCAACAAATCGCCGAATCACAGAAGAAAATCGCCTCTATTCTGTTCGGCAGCGGCGTCAATCTGGTTATTGGGGCTCATTCTCACTACGTCGGTCCGATAGAACTGAAGGACGAAAAAATCACGGCTTTCGGCGGGAACCTTGTGGCTTACAGTCTTGGGGATTTTGTCTCCGTTGCGGACGTCTCCTCCGCACGGCACGGCTGTATTCTTTCGGTAAGCATCCAAAAGGATGAGAGCGGCGTCCGAATTACGGATCTGACCTATATTCCCACCTACTCCGCCGTTCCCTCAGAAAAGCTCGAGATCCAGGACTACGAGGTACTCGATACGCTCAGTGCGATCAGCTTCTACAAGCAGGGGTACTATGATCGGGTCTCCGACAAGCTCTATGAGCAGTTGATTTCCGCGCTGGATGATTTGAAGGAACAGACCGGCATGCCGGACAAGATTGCGAAAAAATGATTCTTTCCAATCGGCGTTACGGCCTCTCTGTTTTCCCGATACAGCAAAAGCGGCTCCTGCAGGAGCCGCTTTTGCTGTATCAAATTCGTTATTCTGCGGAAATCAGGTAGTAGTAGACGGGCTGGCCGCCGTTAATGAGACTGATTTCTGCGTCCGGGCAGGCTTTTTCAAAGATTTTCAGCGTCTTTTCCGCCGTTTTCTCGTCAATGTCCGCACCGTAGAAGATGGTGACGATCTCCTTGCCTTCGCTGGCAATCTTTTCTGCCAGTTCCTTGAGCAGGCCGTTGACGTCCCGGCTGGTTCCAAACAGGGCAGAACCGTAGAGCGCCAGGTAATCGCCCTCATGGATGGCGTAGCCGTCAAAATCAGAGTTCCGGGCGGCATAGGTGACCTGCATGGTAGAGACGTTGTGTCTGGCTTCTCGCATGGTCATCAGGTTCTCTTCCACGGAGGCGTCCGGATCAAAGGCCAGCATCGCGCTGATTCCCTGCGGGATCGTCCGGGAACGAACGACGACCACCTGCTTCTCCGTCAGGGGCTGCGTCTGCTCGGCAGCCAGGATGATGTTCTTGTTGTTGGGGAAGACAAACACGATCTCAGCAGGCGTACGGTTGATTGCCTGCGCGATATCCTGGGTGGAGGGGTTCATGGTCTGACCGCCCTTGATGACCTGGTCGGCACCGAGATCCTTAAACACAGAGCTCAGGCCTTCGCCGGCGCACACAGCCACCATGCCGTATTTCTTTTCGGGCTTCGCCACCTGATTGTTCTTTTCAGCCTCGGAGAGAACCTTCTCCGTGTGCTGCAAACGCATGTTCTCGATTTTCACCGTAACCAGTCCGCCATAGGTCAAAGCCTTTTCGATGACCTCGCCGGGATGGTTCGTATGTACGTGGACCTTGATGATCTCATCGTCGTCCACCAGCACTAAAGAGTCGCCCATCGTATTGAGCCAGGCCCGCAATTCTTCCGGATCGTTGTCGCCGTCCCGGGAGACGATGAATTCCGTGCAGTAGCCGAAGGTGATGTCCTCGGTGTCAAAGTCGGAGAAATTGGCCTCATCTTTGGTCGCGGCCTGCTGGTTTCCCTCGGGGGCGACAATATCTTCGCCGCGCAGAGAGGAGAGCATGGCGTTCAGGATCGTGATCCATCCGACGCCGCCTGCGTCGACCACACCCGCCTTTTTCAGCACGGGATTTTGATTCACGGTATCCTCCAAGGCGATCTTGCCCTCATCGATAGCTGCCTCGATCGCGTATTCCACGTAGTCGTTTTCCCGGACAGCCTCCTGCGCGCCGACGGCGGCAAGACGGGCAACCGTCAGAATCGTTCCCTCGGCGGGCTTCATAACTGCCTTATAAGCGCTCTCCACGCCGGTCTGCATGGCCTCGGCGAAACGCACGCCAGTGGCCTCCTCAACGCCCTTGAGCTCCTTGGCAATTCCCCGGAAGAGCAGGGAGAGAATGACGCCGGAATTGCCGCGCGCACCGCGCAGCAGCGCGGAGGCGGTGATGTCGGCTGCCTGGGTCAGCGTCGGATCCTCAGCGCGTTTGAGATCCGCCACGGCATTGTTCAGGGTCATGCTCATGTTCGTGCCGGTATCTCCGTCGGGAACGGGGAATACATTCAGTTCGTTGATATGCTGCTTATTGATCTCGATGGCCGCGGCGGCACTGATAATCATGCGCCGAAAAGCAGCTCCGTCCATTGTCTGTCTCAACTGTACGTCCCTCCGTTATGCGCCGACAATCATAGAATCAATAAAGACGTTGACCGTCCGCACCTTGGTCTCCGTGGTCTTCTCCACCACGTAGCTGACCTCGGAAACGATGGACTTCGCAACAGCGGGCAGATTGACGCCGTGGTCCACGATAATGTGCAGGTCGATGGAGATCGTGTTGTCCCCATGGAAGTTGACCAGAACACCCTTGCCCATGGCCTCCTTGCGGAGCAGATGGACCAGTCCGTCCGTCATGGAGCGAACCGCCATTCCCTTGACGCCGAAGCAGTTGGACGCCGCGATGCCCACGATGTTTGTAAACACAGCGCTGCTGACGCTGATACCGCCCTTTTCAGTTTGCATTTCAATCATGGAAAAACCTCCTGTCGGTGGTTAGTATATTCGCTTACGCTTTCATACATTGTAACCGATTTGTTTCAAATATACAAGTATTATTTTTGGAGCTTGCGCAGGCGAGCCTCGCTCTCCTCCAACTGCGTCAGCAGCTTGCGGCTCTGTTCCAGTTTATCCCGCTGTGCCTGAATGACGTTTGCCGGGGCACGGGAGACAAATTTTTCGTTGGAAAGCTGGGCCTCGGCGCGTGAAACTTCCTTTTCGGTATTCTCGCGTTCCTTGGCGATCCGCGCCAATTCCTTTTCGATGTCCACCAACTGGGCCAGAGGCAGATAGAGCTTCGCGTCCGGGGTCACGGCCTGGGCCATGGATTCATGCTCTGCGGGCTCGTCCTTCATGACGACGACACGATCCGCATAGGCCAGACGGGTGATGAAAGGAACGCCCTCGGCAAAGACCTCCTGCTTATCGGTCACAACGTAGAGATCCGCCTTTTTGGACGGCGGCACGTTCATTTCGGCGCGGCGGTTGCGCACGGTACGGATGGCCGTCATGACGCACTCCATGTGCTGCTCCTCCGTGGGATAGTCCAGTCCCTCGTCCCAGCGGGGCCATTCAGCCACGATCAGGGCCTCGCCCTCGTGCGGGATAGCCTGCCAGATCTCCTCCGTCACAAAGGGCATGAAGGGATGGACCAGGCGCAGGATCTGATCGAGCACGTAGAGCAGGACCTGCTGGGCTGTCTGCTTGGCAGCCGCGTCCTCGCCGTAGAGGCGGGCTTTGGTCAGCTCGATATACCAGTCACAGTAGTCGTCCCAGATGAAATCATAGATTTTCTGAATGGCCACGCCCAGCTCGAACTTCTCCAGATTCTCCGTACTCTCCCGGATGGTCCGATTCAGCTTGGAGAGGATCCAACGGTCCGCGATTTCCAGTTTCTCCCGGGCAGGCAGTTCGTTCTTTTCGATCTCCAGGTTCATCATCACGTAGCGGCTGGCGTTCCAGAGCTTGTTGGCAAAGTTGCGCATGGCCTCGCAGTGCTCCACGTAGAAGCGCATATCGTTGCCGGGGCTGTTGCCGGTGATCATGTTCATGCGCAGGGCGTCGGAACCATAGCGGTCGATCATTTCCAGAGGATCAATGCCGTTGCCCAGAGACTTGGACATCTTGCGGCCCTTGTCATCGCGCACCAGACCGTGGATCAGAACCGTATGGAAGGGCGGCTTTCCGGTATGCTCGTTGGCGGAGAAAATCATCCGGGAAACCCAGAACGTAATAATGTCGTAGCCGGTGACCAGCACGTCAGTGGGATAGAAGTAATCCAGGTCCGGGGTCTGATCGGGCCAGCCCAGAATCTCAAAGGGCCAGAGCGCTGAGGAGAACCAGGTGTCCAGCACATCGGGGTCCCGTTCGATGTTCTTGCTGCCGCACTTCTCGCAGCAGACCGCGTCCTGGCGGCTGACAGTCATATGGCCGCAGTCGGCGCAGTACCAGGCCGGGATCTGATGGCCCCACCAAAGCTGGCGGGAAATGCACCAGTCATGAAGGTTTGCCATCCAGTTGATATAGTTCTTGGAAAAGCGTTCCGGCACAAAGCGGATTTCACCGTCCCGCACCACACGGATGGCTTCCTCCACCATGGGCTGCATCTTCACAAACCACTGGGCGGAGATGATGGGCTCCACGTCGTTGTGGCAGCGGTAGCAGGTGCCCACGTTATGGGAATAGTCTTCGGTCTTTTCCAGCAGGCCCAGGGCTTCCAGGTCCGCAATGACGGCCTTTCTTGCCTCATAGCGGTCCATGCCGCAATACTTGCCGCCGTTTTCGTTGATCTTGCCGTCGTCGGCAATGACCTTGATGGATTCCAAATTGTGCCGCAGGCCCACCTCAAAGTCGTTGGGGTCGTGGGCGGGGGTCATCTTGACGCAGCCGGTGCCGAAGTCCATCTCCACGTAGTCGTCGGCCACGATGGGAATTTCACGGTTCATCAGCGGCAGGATGCAGGTCTTTCCCACCAGATGGGTGTAGCGCTCGTCGTTCGGGTTCACAGCCACGCCGGTATCGCCCATCATGGTTTCGGGACGGGTCGTCGCCACGACAAGATAGCCGCTGCCGTCGGAGAGCGGATAGCGCATGTGCCAGAGGTGACCGGGCTTGTCCACGTACTCGACCTCAGCGTCGGACAGGGCAGTAACGCAGTGCGGACACCAGTTGATGATGCGGCTGCCCTTATAGATCAGGCCCTTTTCGTAGAGGCTGACGAAGACCTCGCGGACCGCCTTGGAGCAGCCCTCGTCCATCGTGAAACGGGCACGGTCCCAGTCGCAGGACGCACCGAGGCGTTTCTGCTGTTCCAGGATACGGTTTCCGTATTTATGTTTCCAGTCCCAGACCCTTTCCAGGAACTTTTCGCGGCCAAGATCATAGCGGGTCAGGCCCTCCTTGCGAAGCTCCTCCTCGACCCTGATCTGCGTGGCGATGCCGGCATGATCGACGCCGGGAACCCAGAGCGCCGCATAGCCCTGCATCCGCTTGAAACGGATCAGGACGTCCTGCAGGGCCGCATCCATGGCGTGGCCGATGTGAAGCTGACCCGTGACGTTGGGGGGCGGCATGACGATGGTGAAGGGCTTCTTCTCGGGGTCGCGCTTGGTTTTGAAGAAGCCGTTGTCTTGCCAGAATTGGTAGATTCGGTTCTCGACCTGCTTGGGGTCGTAGGTCTTGGGGAGTTCGCGTGGCATTGTTCATTCCTCCTTTGCAAAATGAAAAGCCGCCCTGAACAGACGTTCAGGGCGGCATAGAAATACCGTGGTACCACCTGAATTCCCGGCATGCCGGGCACTCTTGCCTCTGTAACGGGAGGACCCGTCCCGGCTTGATGATTTCAGCCGGGCCGCTCCGAAACGACCTTCCGTTCCCGCCGTCAGGACTTGCACCGACCGTCCTGTCTCTGCAAGCGGCGAGAGAACGTACTCCTCTTCCTCACTGCGTGTTATACCGCATTTTAGCGGAAAAAGCAGCGTTTGTCAAGAGCTCGTCTTCATTTTTTACAGGCGGCACAAAATATTACCCGATTCAGGCTTGCCTTTCGTCGTTATTTCGTATATAATGGCGGCAATTATTTCTAAAACCACAGCAGCGCCGCGCTCCGTGGAAATTCCCCGGCGCGGCAAAATACGGAGGGTAAAACCATGCCAAGCTCGCACAGCGGGAGTTCTCATTCCAGTTCTTCCCATTCTTCCCATTCCAGTTCCTCGCATTCCTCGCATTCCTCCTCGAGCCATTCCAGCTTCTCCAGGAGCTCGTCAAGTTCCTGGGGTTCTTCCCGCTCCTCCTGGTCCACGTCGCGCAGCCCGTCCCGGCACAGCAGCACCAGCCGCAGCGCGCAGGCCTTCCGCTCCAGCTACGTCCGCAGCGGCTCCATGCGCGGCAGCGTGATCGAGCGGCCGCGCTCCAACCAGCCCACGGGCTATAATCCCTCGTTCCATCATAACGTCAGGCCCATCACGCACTACTGCGTCCACCACAATTACGTCTACTACCCCTACGACTGGGCAGACGAGAACAGCGGCCGGACGTACAAGACGGGTTACTACGACGAAAACGGCGAGTACTATCAGGACGTCGTCTTCCGGATGAACGGCAAGTACAAAAACGTTATCTGCAAGTGTGAATACTGCGACACCGTGTCGAAGATCGACTGGTCGGAGGGCGGAGCGCTGATCTGCCCGCAGTGCGGCGGCACCATGAAGCTCGTTTCAGCGCTGGACGAATACACCAGAGACCCGAACTACGACCGCATGCAGCAGAGTCCCGACTATGTAGACTACGCCGACCGGGACCTGTACAGCAACAGCGACAGGTATAGATATGAAAACGATGCTCCCAATGGCCGGAACGGTATAAAGGCCGTTTTGTGCATTATCATTTTCCTGTTCTTTGGCATCCCGTTCTTTCAATCCATCAGCCGTTCTTTTGGCTCGGGTCACGATGACGACTACGACTACGGCGGTGCCATACACTACGTCGTTGCTTCCAACAGTGCGCAACCGAATGAACCCGCATCTAATCCCGAATTGTTCGGAACAGTTATTCAATTGAAGGAAATCTCGCCCGGTGTCTTAGCCATTACGAATGACGGTGCAGGCGACCGCTCGCTGGTCTGGAAAGAGAGTGACCAGAGCTACTATGACGCCGGCTCCGGGCTCTGGGCGTGGTACAACACCGAGGTGGTGCCAAATCTCTGGCAGTACTGGTACGAACCCATCTCCGCCGACTACGGCGAGTACGGCTGGATGGAATACGACGACGGCACCTGGTACATTGAATCCGAAAAAGGACGTTGGATCCCCGTTCCGGAGAAATACGATACTTCTTCCCTTTGGTACATCGATTCGCAGGGCGAAACAGTCGATGCGCCGCAATCCGCTTTTGAACTGTTCGGAAGCGAGATCTGCCTGGAGGAAATCGCGCCGGGCACATTCCGGATCTCGGAAGGGGACGCAAACGACAAAACCCTGATCTGGGACGAAGCGGAGCATAGCTATCATGACGAGAGCTCCGACCTTTGGGTTTGGTACAATACGGACGTGGTACCGCCGATCTGGCAGTACTGGTACGAGCCTATTTCCGGCGACTACGGAGATTACGGCTGGATGGAGTATGAGGACGGCATCTGGTTTATCGAAACCGACGCCGGTTCCTGGAGCAGCGTGCCGTCTGAATCCGATACCTCGGCGCTCTGGCACATTGAGTAAACTATGCGTGCCCGCGAAAAAGAACTCTTTTCCGCGGGCACTTCTGTTTTTTATTTTCCCTGTTACCTGCGCTTTCTATTTTTCGTCAATATAGGTGAAGGAGGTGCGCAATGGAGGATCATCAGATCATTGAGCTATACTGGCAGCGGAACGAATCCGCCATTCAGGAGAGCCAGTCCAAATACGGAGCTTACTGCGCTGCGATCGCAGGCAGCATATTGCACGCTGCAGAGGACGCAGAGGAATGCGTCAACGACACCTGGCTCCGTGCCTGGAACGCGATGCCGCCGGAGCGTCCGGGTCGGCTGGCGGTATTCTTCGGGCGGATCACGCGCAACCTCGCCATCGACAGATACCGCCGGGATCGCACGCAGAAATACGGCGGCGGGCAGACGGCGCTGTGCCTGGACGAGCTGGGAGAATGCATCGGAGAGGAAAGTCCGATTGAAGACAGGCTTGCCCTGCGCGAGCTCGTCAACCGTTTTCTGCAAGGCCTTTCCGAGAGAAACAGGCGCATCTTCCTTCTGCGTTACTGGTACGTGCTGCCCGTGGCAGAAATCGCAAAACAGCTCGGCAGCTCCGAGGGAGCGGTCAAAATGAGCTTGCAGCGTGCACGTGAGAAGCTGAAAACAGCATTGGAGCAGGAGGGAATCGGCGTATGAAAAACAGAGACGTTTTATTTGACACGATCGGGGAGGCCGACGAGACGCTCATCCCCGAATTATCCGGGAAGAAAACCGGCGGAAGGCTCCGAACATGGATCGCCCTGGGCGGGCTGTGCGCCGCGGTGATCGTCTGCGTGATTCTGTTCTCATGGAAGAACGAAAATGCGATCAGAGTGAATTTTGCCTATGGCATGATGGGTTTTGAGGGGGTGGAGGTCTTCGAGCTTTCCGAGCTGGACACGCCGAATCCCTGGAGCCCGGACTTGGAGCTTGCGGCTCTGCCGGTGTATCGGAATCAGATGGCTTCCCGTTACATCAACATGGCGCGGGACAACTATCCGGGCGTTTCCGTATCCATCACCGGAGAAGAGATGGAGCGTATCGTGCAGCGCACCGCCGCAGCCCTGCACGCAGAAATACTCGACGAGAAGGTAACGCTTGTCAAGGATCTGGACTATGCGGAAAAAGAAACGCTCGCGTCAGAGAAAAACGCGAACTGCGTCAATCAGATCGAGGCAAGCTGCAGCGGTCAGATCACCGTTACCGTTTCCTGTAACGGTGATACGAGCATCCAATTTGCCGAGCCCCCCGAATTCCCCGCTGCCAGTCGTATTTCAGAAACGGACAGCGCAGCGGAAAAATCGCGGAAGCTTCTCGCGTTTCTCTGCGAGGCCTATCCCGAGCTGCTTCCCTACGACAATCCCGTTTGCTACCATCCTGGGGCCAGGAATATGTACGGGGAGGACGCCATTTACTACTACGTATTCGACGAAACAGGCGATCCCGTACAGGACATTCTGAATTACAGCCTTCACTGCGCCACCATCTTCTATGTTGAGCGGGAATCCCTGTTTTCCATCTGGCTTGAAAACGTCTATCTCTCTGACGCGGAATATCTCGGCGATTTTCCCATCATTTCGGAAGCGGAGGCCAGGGCGCTGCTGCTAAACGGAGACGCTTACACGACCGTCCCGAACGATTACCTCATCGACGGTGTCTTATCCGCGGATGAGATCGGAACGGTGGAGCTGGTCTATCGCTGTAACGTCTGGCTGGATGAATACTTCATTCCCTTTTACAAGTACTACGTCGCGCTGAAGCCCGTTCCGTCCAACCACGCGGAGGGCTTGAAATGGTACGGGGCTTTCTACGTTCCGGCCATCGAGGCAGAATATCTGGAAGACTATCATCCGGGGCTGTCTCGTTCTGACAGGGCAACCGAAAAGCCTGCGGAATTGCCCCAATCATCCGCAGAATATGAATCCGCCCTTGCACCGACCATGGAGACGGAATCATAAATCATACGTTGAAGCCGGAGGGCGCCTCGCAGTGAGACACCCTCCGGTTTCGCATGGAATCAGATCTTCTTGATGTAGAAGAAGACGGCGAGCGCGATCAGGATCAGGCCGATCACCTTCAGGATCAGCTTGCCGACCTTGAGCCCGACAACAATCAGGATCACGGCGACAACGGAAGTGGGAAGGGCCGCCGTATAAGTTTTGATCAAATCCACGATGGATTCAAAAAATGCTTTCATTTTAGTATCCTTTTCAGAATAAATTTATATACCCAGGAAGAAGGTCACCGTTGCAGCAATCGAGATCGCAATGCCAATGTAGACCAGCTTCTGATTCCCGTTCCGGTTGCCGCTGGTCCAGATCATCATGGAAACCAACGCCAGCGCGATGGTCACAGGATGCGCAGAAAGAAATCCCATTCGATCGCCTCCTTACTATTTTGTGTCTGTCCGGAGCCAGGAATAGCGGTCTCGGACGGTTTCGATCAGATCCCTCACGGACTCAGGCAGCACAGCGACGCCGGCGGCGTTCAGGTCGCGTTCCCCCTCCGGCAGCCGGACGCGGACGCTGCCGTCCGGCAGGAAGCAGAAGCCGCAGTTTGCAGAATCCGCGAAAGCCTCCGCCGTGTGGAAGAGGGTCAGCTTGTCCTTGCATGGCTGCGAGGCATATGGGCAGAACGCGGTGCAGTTGCCGCACTCGTTGCACAGCGCGTCCAGATGCAGGATCTGGACGGAGCCGTCCGGCAGCGTGATTGCCGCGTTGGCGCGGTTGGGACAGACGTCCACGCAGTTTTCGCAGACGGAATTGCAGTGCAGGCAGCGTCCGGGTTCCCGCGCAGCCTGTCCGGCTGCAGCCAGAATTCCCTTGCGCGCGGCGGCCTCCGGCCGCAAGACACGTGCATCCTCTGGGATCGCATATTCGTGATTTTCCCCGATCACAGTCTCGGCAAAGCGCGCCGCATCGGCAATGCCCTCCACCACGGTGGCCGGGCCGCGCAGCGCGTCGCCGCCTGCGTAGACGTTCTTCAGGTTGGTTTGGAAATCAGGACGCCCCTTGGCGTTCAGCACAATGCCGGAGGCTGTAAACGCAGCCGGATCAACCTGTTCGCCGACAGCGGAGATAACCAGATCGCAGGGAATCTCGAACAGTTCCCCGGTAGGGCTCGGGCTCCGGCGGCCGGAGGCGTCCGGCTCGCCGAGCTTCATCCGCTCGCAGATCAGCTTTCCGTTTTCCTGTTTCACCGGAGCAGCCAGTTCCAGGAAACACACCCCGTCCGCCATGGCGAGCCCAAGCTCCTGCGGGTCGGCGGGCATATAGCGCTTGGTGCGGCGGTACACCAGGGTAACGGATTCGGCTCCGTCTCGGATGGCAAGCCGTGCGGCGTCCATCGCGGTGTTGCCGCCGCCGACAACGGCCACGTTGCCGAGCTTCGCGGTATCTGCGCCGGACTTCCGCGCCTTCATCCAGGCGATGACAGGCTTGACGTTTCCGGGAAGTTCCAGACGACCGGGTTTCCAGGCTCCGACGGCATAGAAAATGTGGGTGTAGCCCATCGCTTTCAGCGTCACAGCAGTCGGAGCCTCCGTATTCAGACGGATCTCCGCGCCGTAGGCGGCAATCAGAGCGGCGTCGAGGTCGACGGCCTCGTCCGAAATGCGGAAGCCCGGAATGACCTGCCGGACAACGCCGCCGAGCCTGTCCTCGCGTTCAAAAACGGTGCAGGCGATGCCGGCCCGGCTCAGGAAAAAGGCCGCAGCCATACCGGTCGGGCCGCCGCCGACGATGGCGACGCGCTTTCCGGGGACGGGAGCAGGCAGTACGACGGAACGCAGCAGCGCGTCATAACCGCGTTCTGCGGCCAGCAGCTTGACGGCACGGATATGGACCGTGTCGTCATAAAACATGCGGGAACACTTGCTCATGCAGCGGTGGGCGCAGATCGTACCTGTGATAAAGGGCAGGGGGTTCTTCTCCACGATCAGCCGCAGAGCCTCGCCGTACTTTCCCTTCTCGCACAGTGCCAGGTACTCGGGAATATCCTGGTGAATGGGACAGCCGCCCTCGCAGGGTGCAGAGAAGCAGTTGAACCAGGGCACGGGCTCGTCCGACTTCCGGCTTGGCAGCGGCTTGACGGGTTTGACGTGGCGCGGGTCGAAATGGCAGGCCGCGCTCAGCGCGGCAATCGCCGTAGTATCCGTACCGGAGAAGGGGGCAAAGGGCAAGGCCTTTGTCTTTTTGCAGAGCTGCGCCAGGCGGTTGTAGCCGCCTGGCTTGAGGATCGTGGTCGCCACAGTGATCGGCCAGATCCCGGCGGAGAAGAGCCTATCACAGTTGAACCAGTCCGCGCCGCCGGCAAAGGAGATGCGCAGTTTGCCGTCAAACTGCCGGGAAAAGCGGCTGCACATTTCGATCGTCAGCGGGAAGAGCGCCCGGCCGGACATGTACATCTCGTCGTTTGGCAGCTCGCCGCGGGTGGTATCGACCGGGAAGGTGTTGGAGAGCTTGAGACCGAATTCCAGGCCCTTCTCCCCTGCCAGAGCTCGCAGCCGCTCGAACATCGGGACGGCGTCCGCCCACTGCAAGTCCTCGTTGAAATGATGCTCGTCAAAGACGACGTAATCGTATCCCATCTGATCCAGCGTATCCCGCGCGGTGCGGTAGCCCAGGATCGTGGGGTTGCACTTGACAAAGGTATGCAGGTGCTTTTCGGTGATCAGGTAGCCGGCGATCCGCTCGATCTCGTCGGGCGGGCAGCCGTGCAGGGTGGAGAGTGTCACGGACCGGGAGATATGCGGCGAAATCGTGTCAATAAATGCCTCATGGCCGGGGAACAACCCGTTCAGCACCCGCCTGCATTCTATGAACTGCGCAGTGGCGGAGGCGTCCTGCATGGCTTCGAGATAACCGTCCACCTTCGGGCTCCTGATGCCGTCCAAATCGTAGCCCACAGACATATTGAAGACGAAGCCGTTCGGGTCGCCCAGTCCCCAAAGGCCCGAAAGAAGGTTCAGCGCACACCAAGCCTTGATATATTCATCGCGTGCCTGCTCCACAGTGAGTTCCGTGGACCATTCCTGATTATAGCCCTCATCGTCGGCCAGGATACAGGGACGCGGCACGCAGCGGGCCAGATCCTCTCCGTCCATCTTCTGCACAGTCTTGAGCTCGAAGAAACGGGCGCCCGCAACGTAGGCCGCGATGATGTTTTGCGCAAGCTGGCTGTTCGGGCCTGCGGCAGGGCCGAATGGGGTCTCGATGTTCTCGCCGAAGATGGGAAGCGTCTTTTTCGGGTCCGCCTTGTAGAAGCGGCGAACGCCGAAGACCGTTCCCTCCTGTTTATATTCCGCCAGGGCCCAGTTCATGAGCCGGTCGAAGGGAATCGGATACATTTTTTCTGACATTGGGATTCCTCCTGTCATGGTAAGAGAGTGCAGCGGCGCTGTCCCGCAGACTGCCAAAGGACAGTATTCCATTCAAATGACTACGGGTTTTTTCGAGTTGAAAATTGAGCGTTGAAAGTTGAAAATGGTGGAGTTTTTCAAATTGCCATCTATCTGTTCAGCAGGGTCGTAGTGGCCGCGCACCTGCGCGGCCATAAATCCCCAGAAAAGCGATACGCGCCATGGCCGCGCAGGTGCGCGGCCACTACGGAGCGGGTGTGACTGAATAGATACATTGCCATTTGAAAAACCGAAATGAAGCAACGGATACTGGACAATCTCACATAATTAGGCAAGCTTTTTTCCAATCCGCGAAAAATTGTTCCGAAACCCTCCGATCGTCCATTCATCGTTCAAATCGCAATTTGAACGATACCTCCACTTTCAACTTTCCATTTTCAACTTTCAACTTTTTGACAGGCGGGACGTCGGGGACGCCGCGCCGTTCAGGCTTCCCCGTCCGCGTTGTAGGCGCAGTGATTCAAATCGCCCCAGAGCTTGCAGGCCGCCTCAAGAATGTGGGCGTTTTCGGCCTCCTCGTCGATCCCGACCAGCTCGCCGTCCCGCATCAGGATCTTGCCCGCCGCTATGGTGGTGCGGCACTGACGGCCTGTCATGCCAAAGAGGATATGGCCGTCGATATTGGCGTCGGAGAAGGGGGTAAAGGGCTTGTAATCCATGACGATGACGTCAGCCGCCGCGCCGGGCTTCAGGACGCCGAGCTCGTCCGGAAAATATTTGGCTCCGATTTTTGCATTGTTTCGGAAGAGCATGTCCGTCACCTCACGCCAGCCCACGTTGGGCAGGCAGGCGTTCTGCTTCTGCGCGATCAGCGCGACCTTGACCGACTCGAGCATGTCGTTCGTGTAGGCGTCGGTGCCGAGGCCGAGCAGAATGCCGTTCTTGGAGAGCCGGAGCACTGGGCAGGTGCCCACGGCGTTGCCCATATTGGATTCCGGGTTGTTGACGACCATGGTTTCCGTATTTTGGATCAGCTCGATCTCGGCGGTATTGACGTGGATGCAGTGGCCCAGGATGGTCTTTGGGCCGAGGATGCCGTGATCGTGAAGGCGCTGAACAGGACGGCGGCCGTAGTTCTGCAGACTGTCGTATACGTCGTTCATGCCCTCGGAGACGTGAATGTGGTAGCCGGTTCTGCCGTTGTTGGCGGCAACCATCCGGTCAAAAGTCTTGTCGGAGATAGTGAACAGGGCGTGGCCGCCGAACATGGCCGCCAGCATGGGATTCTTTTCCTGCTCGCACTCCGTAATGAAATCCGCGTTCTCCTGCACGGCCTGGATGGCCTTCTCCTCCCCGTCGCGGTCGGAAACCTCGTAGCAGAGGCAAGCACGGAGGCCGAACTTCTTCGCAGATTCCGCAATGGTGTGCAGGCTGCCGGGAATCTCACCAAAGGAGGCGTGGTGATCGAAAACGGTGGTGACGCCCTGCTTGATGCAGTCGATCATCAGCGCGTCGGCAGAGGCGCGGGTGCCCTCCAGCGTTAGCTTCCGATCGATGGCCCACCACTGGCCGTCCAGGACCTCATAGAAATTCGTGGCGTTGTAGCCCTTGATGGAAAGGCCCCGCGCCAATGCGGAATAGATATGGGTATGGGCGTTGATCAAGGCAGGCATGATGACGCCGCCGTGGGCGTCGAGGAACTCCGCCGTCGGATATTTGGCCCGCAATTCGGCAGTCGTTCCACGATCCAGAATCGTCCTCCCCGCAACGACGACGCCGCCGTCTTTGAGATAGCCCAGGGCGGGGTCACGGGTAATCAGTCTGCCGTTGGCCAGGATATACATAGCGCTCTCCCCTTTCGATTAGCAGCACAAACATAACAGTAAAAGTATACAAAATTTTTTTGGTTATTTCCATGTTCAAAACCTCCAAAAAACAGGTCTGATTTTTGGAGGTTTTGATAAGAGCCACGTTCAGTTATGCACCAATTTGATCGAAATTTTGCGTTATTACGCAGAATCAGCTTGCGAAACGAACCGATATGTAGTAAGATAAAATAAGAAAAACGTTTTTAAGGAGGGATATTATGCCCAGATTCTGTCCCAGTTGCGGAAGTCCGCTTCCGGACGTGGGCAAATTCTGCCCCAAATGCGGCCAACCCATCCATTCCGAGCCGGTTCCGAAGCCTGACGCATATCAACCGGAGCCTGAGCACGCTCAGAATCAGTATACTTATCAGCCGAATCCGCCCCAGGCACAAAGCTGGCAGCAGCCACAGGATCAAAGCTGGACGCAGCCACAAAGTCAAAACTGGCAGCAGCCGCAGAATCAGAGCTGGCAGCAGCCTGTTGCGGGCGGGGATAGTTCCGGCACGCCAAAGAAAAAAAGCAAGGCCGGTCTGATCATCAGCCTGGTTGTCCTGCTGTTGGTTGCGGCTGGCGCCGTGGCCTGCTTTGTCTGGCCCGGATTCCTGAAAAAGGATTCGAATGCCACGCCGGAAACCACGGAACACGTCTCCACAACGGCTTCCGTCCCCGTAACGACAGAGACCGTTCCGCCTGTCACGACCACCGTCCCCGTCACGGAGACACAGCAGCCGGAGCCCACCACCACGGAGCCTGTGGTCACCGAACCGGTCAATCCCTTCCTTGACGTGGTGGAGGATGATCCCTGTTATCAGGAATACCTGTGGGCGCATAACAGCGGCGTCATTGAGGGCAACCTGCTGGAGGGCGATAAGATTCTCACCCGCGGCGAAGCGATCAGCATGCTTTGGAAGGCCTTAGGCCGTCCAAACGTCGGGCAGGACGCGTTGCCCTTTACGGACGTCAGCGTTTCCGACAGCTTCTATCCCGCCGTTCTCTGGGCGTACAGCAGCAAACTGGTCTCCGGCAACGGAGACGGGACCTTCCATCCCAATGATACCATGACCCGGGATCAGGCTGCCGCGATACTCTGTAATGCATCTGGTGGGAGCGGAACCAATCTGCAGCGTGCCTATCTGGACATTGAACCGGATCAGTATTTCTACTCGGCCGCCAACTGGGCCTGCTCCGCCGGTGTGATTGAACGCTACTACGACTTCCGCTTCCGTCCGAACGATCCTCTGCTGCAGGCAGATTTCGTTTGTTGGCTGGCCCGGGCCGCAGAGCCGGAGCTTGTGTTGGATCCTGCTCCTCCGGAGGGCGACAGTCTCGACGAATACGGAATCCAAATCAACCTGCAGCCGCACGGCGTGGCCTATTTTAACGCCCAAACCAAGCAGGACGCCTCCGTCACGAAGCGTCTGAGCGTCACAGTAGAATCGTATGAAATCTTTGCGCAGGCCGAAGCTTACGCGGCGAAGGACGGATACGAGTGGCGCAAGGGCGTCTTCCTGATCGGATACGGTGACGCGGACTCCAACGCCTACAGCTACAGCCTCTACGCCGACGTGGGCGACAGCTATTACGTCGATCTGTTCGAATTCTACCGTGTTTACAACGACGACCAGTCCGAAACCTCCTGGGTCGTCTTCAACGGTGTCCCCTGCGAGGTCTACGTGGCTCCGATGATCGCCGAAGAAGTGGAAGGCGCGCTCTACCGGGTTACCTTTGCGGTTCAGGTCCCCATCGGCTATGACGGCATTGTCGCCCGCTTTAACAGTCAGGAGAACGAAGCCTTTGACAATGATTATTTCTACGACAAATATGAGGATCCTGCGGACTTCGTATTCTTCCGGTATGAATAATCGGTCATTTTCCGTTTTCCAATCGTGACACATACGTAACCCCCATGCCGGTATGCACGCCGGCATGGGGGTTTCATCAAAGCGCAAACCGCGCGGAGTAGTCTTCAAAGGCAGTCTGAAAGTCCTGCGTCTGCTCGTTCATCATACGGTGCTGGGAAGCGTGGGTATCGAACGTGTCTTCCTCGAGCTCCAGCATCGCCAGCGCGATATTGGAACAGTGATCGCCCACACGCTCCATGCCGGTCAGCAGGTCGTTGAACACGAAGCCCTGCTGGATCGTGCAGTTTCCGCACTGAAGCCGCTCGACGTGGCGGCTCTTGGCCTCGTCGCAGAGCCGATCGATGACCTCCTCCAGCGGTTCCACGCGGGCTGCCAGCGTCAGATCGTTCTCCGTAAAGGCGTGAACCGTCAACCGCAGGATCTCCCGGACCGCCGCGCCGATGGTCGCAAGTTCACGGGTCGCATCGTCGGAAAAATCCATTTTCTTATTATGGATCTCTGCGGCGCTTTCGGCAATATTCCGCGCATGATCGGAGATGCGTTCAAAATCTGAAATGGTGTGTAAATACTTGGAAACATCCTCATTCTGTCGGCGCGTCAATTCGCGGCCGGTCAGCTTGACCAGATAGCTGCCCAAAGCGTCCTCATAGCGGTCGCAGTCGTTTTCCATGCGCTTGACCGCTTCAAAGCCCTCTTTGCTGAAGGTTGCGGTCAGTCCGAGCGCAGAGGAGATGGACTCTCTGGCCCGCTCGGCCATATCGTTGATCGTCAGTCTGCTCTGCTCAACCGCCAGGGACGGATGGGCCAGGAAGCGTTCTTCCAGCCGCATGGCAGGGTCCTCGCCGTCAGTCTTTTTCTCGCGCACGATCATGCACACCAGAGCATCCAGCGCGTCAATAAACGGCAGGAGCAGCAGCACAATGGCAAAACGCAGGAAGGTGTTGACCAAAGCCAGGGAGAAGGGATTCATGATCGTCTGTAAAAACGCAAAACGGAAAATGGTATCCGCCAGATAGAACAGCGAAGCGCAGACCAATACGCCGATCGTAGACGCCACCAGATAGACCCACGCGGTCCGCTTGCCATCGGTATTGGCGCCAAGGGCAGAGAGCAGCACCGGGAAGGACGCGCCGATGGCGACGCCCATCAGAAGCGGCAGCGCAGTATCCAGCGGCATCACGCCGGATGCGGACAGCGCCTGCACGATACCGACGGCTGCCGAGGCAGATTGCAGGATCGCGGTAAACGCCGCGCCGACCAGGATTCCGAGCAGCGGGTTTGCCAGCGTGGAAAGGACTTTCGTAAACCAGGGCTGCTCCTTCAGGCCGGAAACCGCTTCGCTCATCGTGTGCATGCCGAACATCAGAACGGCAAAGCCCATCAGAATATCTCCGATATGGTGTTTGGTCTGGTTCTTGGAGAACACACGCAGAACCACGCCTGTGACAGCCACGAGGCCGGTCAGCGTTTCCGTGGAAAGAAGCTGCTGCCAGCCGCCGCTTCCCTCCAGATAGCTCAGGCTGATGACCCAACCGGTCACAGAGGTTCCGAGGATCGCGCCGAGAATGACGCCGATGGCTTGCCGCCGCTTCATCATATTGGCGTTTACGAAGCCAACCACCATCACCGAAGTGGCGCAGGAGGATTGGATCACACCCGTAACGCCGGTGCCGAGAAGGACGCCACGCAGGGTCGTGCTGGACAGGCGGTAGAGCACCAGCTCCAGCTTGCTGCCGGCAACCCGTTTGAGCCCGTCGCCCATCAGGGTCATACCGAATAAAAACAGCGCAATTCCGCTGAACAGGGAAATGATATCGCTTATATTCACAGCTTTCACCTCTTTTTGTGTTTATGATACCGTGTCAAGGTTAAATCCGCGCCCATGTTTGCATTAAATTTTCGTAAAATTTCCCTGCGGCAGTTGTCTTTCCCGGGAGGAATGTGGTACAATGTCCACGGACAGAGGTGATCGGATGATTTACATTTTGGAAGACGACGACAGCATTCGGAAGCTGGTCGTCTATGCGCTGGAAAGTCAAGGGTATACGGCGGCAGGCTTTGGAACGCCATCCGAGTTTTGGGACGCAATGAAGCAGTCTGCGCCGGAATTGGTTTTGCTGGATATCATGCTTCCGCAGGAGGACGGTCTCTCGGTACTCTCAAAGCTCCGGAAGAGCGAACAAACCGCGCATCTTCCCGTCATCATGCTGACCGCGAAAAACACGGAATACGACCGGGCCTACGGGCTTGATCTGGGGGCGGACGACTATATCTCCAAGCCTTTCGGAATGTTGGAGCTCACGGCAAGGGTCCGCGCCGTTTTACGCAGAGCAGAGCGGCCGAACACGGCGCCGGAATACCGCACCGGCTGTCTTCACATGATCCCCGACCGGCGCGAGGTCCTGGTAGACGGATCCCCCGTGCAGTTGACCTTCAAGGAGTTTGAGCTCCTGCGGCTGCTGCTGGAAGCAAAGGGCCGCGTGCTGACACGCGAGATTCTGATGGATCGTGTTTGGGACCTGGCCGCAGACCGGGAAAACCGCACGCTTGACGTCCACATTCGTACGCTCCGGGCCAAATTGGGCTCTGCCGGCTCGTTGGTGGAGACCGTCCGGGGCGTGGGATATCGCCTACGCGAGGAAACGAAATGACAAAAAAGATTTTTTCTTATTGCTTTCTGGTCGGCGCAGTCGCGCTGCTGCTTTGTGCCGGGGTCTTCTTCGGCCTGCAATACCGGCAAATCATGGACGACGCCTCTGTCGCCTTGCAGCAGGAGACCCGCTACGTTGCCCACGGGATCGAGCAAAACGGGATCGCTTATCTGGAATCGCTGGATTCCGAAGTACGCATCACCTGGATGGACGAAAGCGGAAACGTACGGTATGACACGCACGGAAGCCAGCTTCCCAATCAAAAAGGCCTTGCGGAGGTCCAGGCCGCCATACAAAGCGGCGAAGGACAGGCGATCCGAAAATCCTCCAGCGAAGGCGTTACAAACATTTACTACGCGCTTCGCACGGAAGACGGTTCCATTGTCCGCCTTTCCAGGCAGATCGGCGCGGTACACACAGCGCTGATTACCATCAGTCCGATTCTGTGGGTCTTCGTGCTGGTCCTGACCCTGGCAGGTCTTCTGTCCTCCCGTGCCGCAAAGCAGATCGTTCAGCCCATCAACGAGCTGAATCTGGACCATCCGGAGCAGACCCACGTCTACTCTGAGCTCTCTCCCCTGGTTTCCCGACTGCAGGAGCTGCGTTTGACCAACGACGAGCAGTTGGAAGCCCTGCACCGGCAGCAAAAGGAATTCACCGCGCTGACCGACAGCATGAGCGAGGGCTTTTTATTGATGGATAAGAGCGGCAAGGTGCTCAGCGCCAATGCCTGCGCAAGGCAGCTTCTTCCGGAACTGGGTCAGGACGACGCGGAGCTCACCGACGCGCAGACGAAAGCCACTGCGGAAAGTGCGCTCGGCGGCAATCACCGGGAAACGGAACTGCAAAAAAACGGACGAAGCTGGCAGTTGATTGCCAACCCGGTTCGTTCCCGCGGGATGATTGTCGGCGCGGTACTGCTCTGGATGGACGTCACCGAGCGGACGCAGCGGGAGCGGCTGCGGCAGGAGTTCTCCGCAAACGTCTCCCACGAATTGAAGACGCCGCTGACCTCTATCTCCGGCTTTGCCGAATTGATGGCCCAGGGCAGTGTTCCGCCTGAGAAAGTGCAGGAATTTTCCACTGACATTCACCGGGAGGCGCAGCGTCTGATCGCGCTGATCGAGGATATTATGAAGCTCTCCAAGCTGGATGAAAACGCCAGTCTCCCCGAAAAGGAGTCGGTGGATCTGTACGCACTCTCTCAGGACGTACTGGACAGTCTGACCGCAGTCGCCGCAAAGCAGGAAATCCGCCTCTCGCTGGATGGAGAAAGCTGCCAAATCATCGGCGTTTGGCAGTTGCTGCACGAAATGGTCTACAATCTCTGTGATAACGCCATAAAATACAACCGTCCCGGCGGCAGCGTCACCGTGACTGTTAAGCAGCTTCCGTCCGCGGTACGGCTCACCGTGGCAGACACCGGCATCGGCATCCCGCCCGCAGATCAAAGCCGCATCTTCGAGCGTTTCTATCGTGTGGACAAGAGTCACTCCAAGCGGGTCGGCGGTACGGGGCTCGGCCTGTCCATTGTCAAACACGGGGCCATGCTCCACAACGCATCCGTGTCCTTACAGAGCATCCCCGAGCGAGGCACCTCCATCACGCTGGAATTCCCGCTGACTGCGAAGCTGTAGCATGGATGATTCTGCGCTTTGCCAACACTATAATAATATAAATTTAAGAGCAGTTTGCCGGAGTTCATTTCCGGCAAACTGCTCTTTTTGTATAAATAGAGATCAAATTACCTGATGGACTTGAATGGACGGATCGACCAACTCCGCAAATGCCTCGAACTCATGTTTGCTTCCTGCCACGGAGCCATAGTGGATCGGTATGACGACTTTGGGACGTATCCGGTTGGTCAGCGCTGCCGCTTCCGGCCCGTCCATCGTGTATTTTCCGCCTATGGGCAGCATCGCAATGTCGCAGGAAACCGCGGCCGCCTCCTCGGTGGCGTCGGTATCCCCCGCGATATAAACACGCAGGCCGTTCACGCAGAGCACGTAACCGACCCAGTCATTCTTGCGGGGGTGGAAGGGCTTGAACGGGTTATAAGCCGGGATCGTCTCAAAGCAGATCCCGTCTATCTCTCCGCGCGCAGACGGTTTGACCGCCACGACCCGATGTCCGTTTGTCGTCTGCGCAGTATCGGCTGCAATGGACGCAGGCAGGACGAACACCGTCTCCGCTTTACAGATCTTCTCAATGTCTTTCGGCGAGAAATGGTCAAAATGAGAATGCGTCAGGAAAATGACGTCCGCCGCCTCCGCTTTTCCGGGAAGCTCGAAGGGATCGACATACAGCACTTTTCCCCCCGTCTGAATCCGCACGCTGCTGTGTTTGTTAACGCTTATCATATTCAGATATTCATTTTCAAAATTCATTTTTATACTCCTTTCCCGTATGACGTGATTTTTGAAGAGGCTGCATCTGTTTGTCATTATATCCCAGGCTTTTCTTAATTGCAAGCAAAAGGGGGCTGAAAATTTTCAGATCATAATATTCATTTTTTGAATTTCAGGAATCCGGGCGCTGTCGTTTTCATGCATTTCACCGTCAGAAAAAGTTCACACAAAAAACACAAAAAATCCTTGTCTCCACAACAAAAACACACGCCGTTAAAACATTTTTAATATCCCGCATAAAATTTTAATATCCAGCATATTGGACAAAAAAATACTGTATATTTTAATATTATTTGTGCATAATCGGTGGACTTTTTCCCTGGTTGGTGCTATGATTGCTACGCTGACGCGTGAGAGCGCGAAGCAAAATTTTATGAAAGAGGAGATTCAACCCCATGAGACTGACCGGCAGAAAGTTACTCGCACTCTGTTTGACCGTCCTTCTGATCATTGGCCTGCTTCCGACATCGGCATTCGCTGTCGGAGTTGATCAGAGCAGAGCAAACAAACCCACAGAAATCGTTTCCGGTTACATCCCCATGACCTACCATGGCAGCCGTGCCCTGACCAATCGCTATCTGAGCGGTGCGGCAACAACCCAAGCGACCCGTGCGACCCTCCCTTCCAGTTACGACTCCCGCAACTACGGCTACATCACCTCTGTCAAAAACCAGAACCCCTACGGCACCTGCTGGGCATTCGGCACCATGGCTTCTGTCGAAGCTTACATGATCAAGCACGGCATCATCAATAAGGATACCGGTGCTGCCGCCACCACCAGCATGGATCTCTCCGAGTCTCACCTGGCTTGGTTCAACTACACCAACGCCTACGACAAGCTCGGCATGCTCACCGGCGATTCCTCCAGCCCCGTTCTCTCCGCTGCCAACGCCAGCTCCTATCTGGACATGGGCGGCAACGGCGCGATGGCCACCTACACGCTGATGCGTTGGACTGGTCCCGCCTCTGAAAGCACCTCTGCGCTGAAGTACAGCAACGTCTCTACCTCCGGCCTCAATTCCCAGTATGCTTACAACTATAACGTCGCTCACGTAGAAAGCGTTGAGTGGATTCCCGTTTCCAACATGCAGGCGATCAAGGAAGCCATCATGGAATACGGCGCGGGCACCATCAGCTATTACCACAGCGATTCTTACTATAACTCCAGCACCGGCGCTTACTGCTTCAAGCAGACCGCCTCTTACGGCTCCAACAACTACCAGTACGGCAACCACGCCGTCACGGTCGTTGGTTGGGACGACAACTACTCCAAGTCCAACTTCAAGTCCTCCTACGGACCCAGCAGCAACGGCGCCTGGATCATCAAGAACTCCTGGGGCAGCTCCTGGGGCAAAAGCGGCTACTTCTACCTCTCTTACGAGGACTCCGCTTCCTTGAATGACTCCGTCTACTTCTACAAGGTCAGCAACGTTGACAACTATGCCAACTGCTACCAGTACGACGGCACCACCAACCTGACCAACTATCAGTCCATGAACAACAACTGCCAGGTTGCCAACATCTTCACCGCGAACAGTTCCGAGACGCTGAAGGCCGTCGCTATCTCCCCCTGGGACGAGGCGACCTCCTACACGCTGAGCATCTACAAGAACCCCACCAGCGCCACCAATCCCAGCTCCGGCACGCTGATGACCAGCCAGACCGGCACGATGCCCTACGCCGGCTACTATACGATTGAGCTGAACAACCCCGTGGCGCTCTCCGCCGGCGACAAGTTCGCCGTAGTCTTCACGCTGAGCACGCCGTCCGCCGACCCCGACGACGGCAAGTACGTCCACATTCCCTACGACGCCACCGCCAGCATCTCCTGGTGCAAGTGGACGCACGCCAACCACGGCAACACCTCCTTCTATAAGGAAGCCAACGGCTCCTGGACCGACGTGCCCAATAACGGCGACTTCCGCATCAAGGCCTACACCGACGACGCCAGCTACACTGTGACCGCCGTCTCCAACAACACCGCCTACGGCACCGTCTCCGTGAACGGCAACAAGATTACCGCAACGCCCAAGACCGGCTACTACGTCTCTGACGCGCAGGTGACCTCCGGCACCGCCACGGTCTCCATCAACGGCAACGTCATCACGGTCAATCCTTCCTCCGACTGCACCGTGAAGGTCATCTTCGCGGTCAAGCCCCAGCTCACTGTCAACTTTATGGCCTGCGGCGCTTCCGCCGGCAGCCAGACTGCTTACATCAACGACACCATCACCCTTCCCACCACCGCCACCGCGGTCAACGGCTATACCTTCGTGGGCTGGGTTGGCTCTCAGGTCGCTGAGACCACTGAGAAGCCCGAATTCTACGCACCCGGTGCGGAATACACCGTCACCGCCAACGCCACGCTGTACGCTCTGTACACCCGTACCGAAGGCAGCAGCGAAATCATCTACCAGATCGTCGCCGAGCCCATCACCGATTGGACCGGCAAGTACGTTATCACCTGCGGCAAGGACACCAGCATGTACGTGCTGAAGGGTCTGTCCGGCGACACCTCCTACGAGAGCGCTTCCGCCGGCGGCACCGTGAGCTTTGCCAGCACCGGCATGACGCTGGACAACGGCGTGCTGAAGAACGTCGGCAACGCCTACGTCTTCGAGGCTGCCGCAGCCGGCACCGGCTACAGCCTGAAGAACCTGTCCACCAACACCTATATGGGCAGCTACAACAGCTACCTCTACAGCCGCTCCTCCTACTCCTCCAGCTACTGCGTCTGGGATTTGGAGTATGACACCTACCAGATCTGCATGAAGGTCAGTAACGCTGCCAGCTCCAACTACCCCTACATGGTAAAGGGCTCCAATGCCTACTTCGTCATCAACAGCTCTTACACCAACAACAAGACCCAGCTCTGGAAGCAGACCACTGCCTCCACCACCTACTACAACACCAACCCCAGCGCGCAGTCGCACACGCATACCGCTGCGGCTGCCGTTCAGGAAAACGTAGTCGCTCCCACCTGCACCGCTGCCGGCAGCTATGACGAGGTCGTCTATTGCTCCACCTGCGGTGAGGAATTGAGCCGCACCCACAAGACCGTCGCCGCCCTCGGCCACAACCCCGGCG
Source organism: uncultured Clostridia bacterium (assembly GCA_946411475.1). Classification (GTDB taxonomy): domain Bacteria; phylum Bacillota; class Clostridia; order Oscillospirales; family Oscillospiraceae; genus JAFRPC01. Next base: position 27,971 of record CAMKED010000014.1, read on the forward strand.
CCTCGGTTCAGGAAAACTATGTTGCTCCTACCGCTACCGCTGACGGCGGTTACGACACCGTGGTCTACTGCACCCGCTGCAGCGCAGAGCTGAGCCGCGAGCACACCACGCTCCCCGCCACCGGCGTCACCACTTACTACACTGTGAGCTTCTCCGTGCCTGACGGCGTAACCGCTCCGGCCAGCCAGACTGTGGCGAAGGGCAGCTCCGTCACCCTGCCCACCGCAGCCGCTCCCGCAGGCTACACCTTCCTGGGCTGGGTCACCTCCACGGTGAACAACGCGACCACTATGCCCACCGTTCTGACCGGCTCTTACACGCCTGCCGCAAACATCACCCTCAAGGCGATCTACTCCTACACCGAGGGCAGCGGCGCTGTCGCTTATCAGCTTGTCAGCTCCACGCCTTCCAACTGGGCCGGCAACTACGTCATCACCAACGGCAACTCCACCGGCATGTACGTGCTGAAGGGCGTTACCCCCAGCTCCAACGGCGCTGAGATCGAGAACAGCTCCAATGCCTCCACCTATGCAAGCTCCGGCATGAGCCTGTCCAACAACGTCCTGTCCAACGTCGCCGACGCCTACGTCTTCACGCTGGAAGCCAACGGCAGCTACTACACCGTCAAGAGCGCTTCCACCGGCGCCTATATGGGCATGACCTCTTCTTCCTACCTGGCCGGCTACACGACCTACAACTCCAGCTACTGCCGCTGGACGCCCGCCGTCAACACCAGCGGCGCCGCACAGCTCAAGAACGCCGCCAACGGAACCTATCCGTACTTCGGCTTCAACACCAGCGGTAAGTACTTCTGGTCCGCTTCCTCCTCCAACGCCAACGTGCTGCGGCTGTGGAAGGCGACTGCTACCGGAACCACCTACTACACCACCGAGATCGGCTCCTCCACGCCGACGACCAATTACACGGTCAGCTTCTCGGTTCCCAGCGGCGTGAGTGCACCCGCGAGCCAGACTGTTGCCGCGAACAGCTACATCACCCTTCCCACTGCAGCCGCTCCCGCAGGCTACACCTTCCTGGGCTGGGTCACCGCTGCGGTCAACAACTCCACCACGCAGCCTGCCAACATTCTGACCGGCTCCTACAAGGTCACCGGCAACGTCACGCTGCGTGCTCTGTACAGCTACACTTCCACCTCGGGCGGCAGCAGCACGGGCTATCAGAAGCTGAGCGCCGCTCCCTCTGACTGGACCGGCAGCTACGTCATCACCTACGGCACCTCCACCAGCAGCCTCTACGTGCTGAAGGGCCTGTCCGGCAACACCAAGTATGAGTCCGCTTCCGCGGGCGGCGCGGTTCTGCTGGCCAACACCGGCATGAGCTACGCCGACGGCAAGCTCACCGGCGCAACGAACGCATACGTCTTCAACGTTGCTTCCACCGGCTCCAAGTACACCATTCAGAATGCTTCTACCGGCACCTACCTGGGCAGCTACAGCAGCTATCTGTACAGCCGTTCCAGCTACTCCTCCAGCTACTGCCAGTGGAGCCTGTCCATCAGCGGCAGCAACGTGACTGCGGCCAACAGCGCCAGCAGCCGTTATCCCTATCTGGCGTTCTCTTCCAGCAATTACTTCATGGTGAGCTCTTCCGCTCCCACCGGCCTGTACTTCTGGAAGCAGACCACCGGCGGCACCACGACCACTTACTACACCACCTGATCTCCCGCAGGATGCCCACCACCGCAAGATGATGGGCATCCTTTCCCAGACGAACGAAACGTCCATCGCAGCCCAATTCAAAAGAAAAACTGTTCTACGATTTTGATATTTGAAAAGGAGTAATTATATGCTGCAACGTAAAGCATTTCGTCATCTGCTTTCTCTGTTTCTCGTAATTGCCATGCTGGGTTCCCTGATGGTTCCCGCTGCAGGTGCAAATACTTCTGCTTCCTCCGAGCAATCCGCGGTATCCGAAGTACGCAGCGTACATTCCGGAGTTGTGATCGACTCCAATCCCACCGGCGGTTATGAAGGCGACTATGTCGTGATCTACAACCCTTCCACCAGCTCCAGCACCTCCTACTCCACCGGGACCATGACCGGTCTCATTGAGACCTCTGTCAGCACGAACGCTAACGTCAACGTGCGTCAGGCAGTCAAGAATGATGCGCGCCCGTTCAAAATTGACGTTGACCCGATGATGGCCCAGGCCGCCAAGACTGCAACGATCAAAGAACCCATCGCGACCAGAGCCTCTTACTCTGTCGGTTCCACCAAGACCTTCAACATTTACTCCACCTACTCCCCCACCGGCAGCGGCAGCGTGC
>CAMKED010000015.1 GCA_946411475.1 uncultured Clostridia bacterium
CGGCAAAAAAATCACAACGGCAGACGGAACCCTCATCGCCCTTTGCGATGCCGGGATTGTTCTGTGCCGCGATGCCAGTATTGACCTGTGGGTAGAGGAAGGGTATCGGAAGCAAGGCTTCGGTTCCTATCTGCTCCGCGAAATCGAGCGGGATGCGAAGGAAAAAGGCGCCTATCTGATGGTAATCGATACGCTGGATTGGCAGGCGGATTTCTTTCAGAAACGCGGATATACCGTTTGCTCTACCACCGAGGATTGCCCAAAAGGACACCGCCGCTTTGTAATGAGGAAAGACCTATAAGAACACCCGCCTTAAAACGCCGCCCAGGCTGAGTGCCTGTGGGAGGGGCGGAGGCATGAAGTATCCGCTGGCGCGGATATGAAGTGTGCTTCGCACAGGAAGACGCTTCGCTTATGAAGTATGGCTGCGCCATATTTGACACAACGGGAAGATTTCCCCACTGATCAATTCATTTCTTTTTCATCTGTTTATTCGCAGAATTAACAGATACCGCAATATGTGCAAAGCACATACTTCATATCTCCAAAGGAGATACTTCATATTCCGCAAGGAATACTTCATATCGCCGTCAGGCGATACTTCATTCCGCACCGGAGGCTTCCATGAAAACGCAACTGTTATCGACAACGGAACAGGACCTCGAAAAAGCCGCCGAGCTGATCAAAAGCGGTGGTCTGGTAGCCATCCCCACGGAGACGGTCTACGGGCTCGGGGCCGACGGGCTGAATCCTGACGCGGTTAAGAAAATATTTGAAGCCAAGGGGCGCCCACAGGACAATCCCCTGATTTTACACATTCACGATGCAAGTCAGCTCCGGGACTTTTGCCGAAAGATCCCCGACAGCGCCTGGCTGCTGGCGGAGCACTTCTGGCCCGGCCCGCTCACGATGATCCTACCCGTTCGGGACTGCGTGCCAAAGACCACGACCGCAGGGCTGGACACGGTCGGCGTGCGCTGCCCCGACAACGCCGCCACCCGAGAGATCATCCGGCTGGCAGGGGTTCCCATCGCGGCCCCCTCCGCCAACAGCTCCGGCAAGCCCTCCACCACCACGGCGGCCCACGTTCTGCACGACATGGACGAGAAAATCGACGCCATCGTGGACGGCGGCCCCTGCCGCGTCGGCGTGGAGTCCACCATCGTCGATCTGACGGGCGAGAAGCCCCGGCTGCTCCGGCCCGGCGGCATTGGCCCCGAGGCCTTGACCGCCCTGCTGGGGGACTTGGAAATCGATAAGGCAGTAACCGGGGAGATTGCGCAGGACGCGGTCGTCCGCGCTCCCGGCATGAAATACAAGCACTACGCCCCGGCGGCGGATGTGCTGATCGTGGACGGCAGTCCAGAGGCCGCCGCCCGCTACGTGCGCGAACGCTTTCAGCCGGGCGACGCGGTGCTCTGCTTCGCGGAAGAGCTGGCGCTTTTCGCGGGCTGCAATCCCGTGGCCTACGGCTGGGAGCGGGACCCCGCTTCCCTCTCCGCCGGGCTCTTCGACGCCCTGCGGTCCCTGGACGAGAATAATGTCAAGCGCATTTTCGCCCGCTGCCCCAGCGGCGGCGGCATCAACGTGGCCACACGCAACCGGCTGCGGAAAAGCGCGGGATTTCACATTGTAAACGCGGAGGCAGTTGAGAGTTGAGAATTGAGAGTTGAGAATTGAAAATGAATGTGTGTTTCAAATTGCAATTTGAAGCACTCCGAAAACTTTCAACTTTCCACTTTCAATTTTCAACTTAACAGAATCGGAGGATTCTATGTATATCATCGGCATTACCGGCCCCTCGGGGGCTGGGAAAACCACTGCCCTGCGGGTGCTGGAGGAACTGGGCGGGCGCGTCTTTGACTGCGACGCCATCTACCACGAGCTGCTTCGCACGGACGGGGAACTGCTCGGCCGGATCGAGGCTGCCTTTCCGGGCGCGGTGAAGGACTATGCCCTGGACCGGAAGGCCCTTGGGGCGAAGGTATTCGCGGACCCGGCAGGGCTGGAAACGCTGACGGCCATCACCCAGCCCATCGTGGCAAAGCGGGTGCTGGAAGAAATCCAAACATCGGGCACCACCTCATCCGTCACCAGTGTGCGCCCTGGTGACAGCTTTCCCCCGGGGGGAAGGCTTTGCGCTGCTGCTGCGGCGGGCGGGCGGCCAATGGCCGCCCCTACGACGGGTGCGATCCGTTTCTGTCATTCTGAGCAGCGCGAAGAATCCGTCCCCCCGTCCCCGAATACCCCTCTGGAACAGGCGACAGGCCGGCAGATTGCCGGCGCTACAGGATTTGCGGTCATCGACGCCATCGGGCTGTTTGAGAGCGGGCTGGGGGAAAAATGTGACCTGACCGTAGCGGTCGTTGCGGACCCGGAAACGCGGGTCCGACGGCTTATGGCACGGGATAACATCAGCGAAGCGTACGCCCGGGCGCGGATCGCGGCCCAGAAGCCCGTGGAATTCTACACGGCGCGGGCCGACCTGATTCTGGAAAACAACGGCACGGAGGCAGCGTTTTCCGGCCTCTGCCGCAAAATGCTGACGCCACATCTCCGCACTTTCTGACGCAACATTTTCAGACTAACAAAATTGCACGAAAGGACACTTTTTCTTGAAGAATAGGGATAACAGATTTGATAACCTCAAGGGTTTTCTGATTATTCTGGTGGTTTTTGGACATTTCTTGAGCGATAAAACATTTTTTTCCAATCGGGAAATGCCGCTGATAAACGCAGTTATCGCCTGCATCTATTCCTTCCACATGCCCGCAATGGTAATGATCTCTGGCTTCTTCTCCAAGCAGTCTTCCCAGACGCCGGGATACTGGAAAAAACAGATTATTTCACTTTTGATCCCCTTTGTGTTTTTTGATTTGCTTCAATGGTTGTTGATTTCCGGAGAGTTTACAGAACTGTTGTATCCCCGTTTTACACTGTGGTATCTGCTGAGCCTGTTTTCCTGGAAACTTATGCTTCCTGTGGTCAGGACTTTTCGCTTTCCCTTAACGCTGTCTCTGGTATGCGCCCTGCTTGTAGGGCTGACAACGGCCGATTGCTTTCTGTCTATTTCCCGAACGGTTGCATTCTTTCCGTTTTTCCTGGGTGGTTATTATCTCAACGCAAATCAGCTTGAAAAACTCCGGCGGGTTCCGAAAATCGTTTCGGTTTTGTGCCTTGCGTTCTGCTTGGGACTGGCAGTCCTGTTGGTCAAAAACGGTGTCAGCCTTCAGATTTACCACATGAATGCGCCATACTCTGCGTTATCTCTGCGACTGCGCACGGGACTGCTCCTGCGAGCGTTGGTACTTGCCATGGGCTTTATTGCTTCGTTGAGTCTGTTTGCCTTGGTTTCGGCGAAAAAAACGCTGCTTTCGGGGCTCGGCGCGAGAACCATTACGGTCTATCTGTCGCATGGCATTCTCATTAAGTTGATTCCTCTGCTCGGAATCCGCATTTCTCTCGAACGACAGTCATTTGCTCTGCTTGGCGCCGGCGTTTTTACTGCGTCAATCTGCCTTTTGTTTGGTAACCGCTACGCAGCAAAGGGCTTTCACACTGTCATGGATTGGATCGGCAGACTGATCCTGAAACAGGATGCGTAGCATTCGCTCTCGCCGCAGACTGCGTGCGAATGAGCTTCTCACGAAATCACGCCCGTCTTTGTGGGCTGACGAATAAAACAAATACAAAAAAAAAGAATAAAAGGAGGAAATCACCAATGAGCGAAAAAACCGAAGAACTGAGAAAGAGCCTGCTGCGTGCGCCGAAGAACGGCTACGACCGCATCAGCGCCGAGGACAAGGCCGAGATGGAGCGCTATTGCCGCGACTACATGAAGTTCATGGACGCCGCCAAGACCGAGCGTGAGGCCGTGAGCTATACCGTCGAGAAGGCAGAGGCTGCCGGCTTCGTGGCCTTTGTGCCCGGCATGGAGCTCAAGCCCGGCATGCGGATCTACCGCAACAACCGCGGAAAGAGCGCGATTTTTGCCGTCATCGGCAAGGAGCACATCGACAACGGCGCCCAGATCGTGGCGTCTCACATCGACTCTCCCCGCATGGACATCAAGCCCAATCCTCTCTATGAGGACGCCGGCATGGCCTACCTGAAGACCCACTACTACGGCGGCATCAAGAAGTACCAGTGGACCACCATTCCCCTGTCCATCCACGGCGTCGTTGCCAAGAAGGACGGCTCCGTCGTGACGGTCCGCATCGGCGACGAGCCCAGCGATCCCTGCTTCATGGTCACCGACCTGCTGATCCATCTCTCCGCCGACCAGATGAAGAAGACCCTGGCCGAGGGCGTCACGGGCGAAGCCCTGAACATCCTCATGGGTTCCGAGCCCATCGCCGACGACGAGGGCGCCGACCGCGTCAAGCTGGGTGTCATGAAGCTGCTCAACGAGAAGTACGGCATTGTAGAGGAGGACTTCCTCTCCGCCGAGCTCACCATGGTTCCCGCCGACAACGCCCGCGAGGTCGGCATGGATCGCTCCCTGATCGCCGCCTACGGTCACGACGACCGCGTCTGCGCCTGGGCCTCCTTCGAGCCCCTGCTGAATATGGAGATCCCCACCCACACCGCCGTCTGCGTGCTGGCTGACAAGGAAGAGATCGGCTCCGTCGGCGTGTCCGGCATGCAGAGCCAGTTCTTCGAAACCTTCATGGCCGACGTCTGCGAGTGCCAGAAGGGCCAGCTTCGCCGCTGCCTGGAGCGTTCCTTCTGCCTGAGCTGCGACGTTTCCAACGCCTTCGACCCCATCTACGCCGAGGTCAGCGACAAGCGCAACAACTCCCAGATCAACTACGGTATTGCCCTCTGCAAGTACACTGGCTCCCGCGGCAAGGGCGGCTGCTCCGATGCCTCCGGCGAGGTCATGGGCCGCATCCGTCGCCTCTTTGACGACAACAACGTGGTCTGGCAGACTGCCGAGCTCGGCAAGGTCGACCAAGGCGGCGGCGGCACCGTTGCTGCCTACATGGCCAACCGCAATATCGACACGCTTGATGCAGGCGTCCCCGTACTGTCCATGCACGCTCCGATGGAAATCGTTTCCAAGCTGGACTGCTACATGACCATGAAGGGCATGAAGGCGGTCTACCATGACTGATTTCAAAGGCAAAACCGACTCCAAGACTTCAACTTGGGTCAAGGTTCAGACCTGTCTGCTGGGCGCGGTTCTAATCCTGCTCGCGCTTCTGGTCGTCGTCATCGGAATGACGGCCCGTCGGATGGAGAAGAGCATGAGCCTTGTTCAGGCAGACCTGGAAGCCCTGGAGATGGACCACATCAACGAGGTCATCGCTTCTCTCACGGAAGCCGCGAACCGGCTGGCCGAAGTGGACATTTCGCGGCTCAACGATACCGCGCTGTCCCTCAAGTCTGCTGCTGAAAGCCTTTCCGCTGTGGACGTTGAAACCATGAACCAGGCCATTGTCTCCCTCAAGGAGGCTGCCGACACCCTGAAGGCGCTGGATATGCAATCGCTCAACGGCGTCATTCAGAGCATCGACAGGACCGTTCAGGGCTTGGAAACGGCAGTAAACACGTTGAAGGGCATTTTCGGACACTGAAACACCATGAAAAACTGGGCTCAGGTTAATTACCTGAACCCAGTTTTTACGATAGAACCTGAAAAACCCGCCCCGAAAAAACGGGGCGGGCATTTCAGGTTTATTTAATTGTCAATTGTCAACTGTCAATTGTCAATTAGAAAGCGCCCTGCTCGAACATAGCGGTGGCAACCTTCTTGAAGCCAGCGATATTGGCGCCGGCAACCAGGTCGTAGCCCAGGCCGTACTCTTCGGCAGCCTCGGCGGAGACGCGGTGGATGGTCTCCATCATGTGGTGCAGCTGCTTGTCAACCTCGTCCTCAGTCCAGACCAGGCGCTCGGAGTTCTGAGCCATCTCGAGAGCGGAGACGCCCACGCCGCCGGCGTTGACAGCCTTGGAAGGAGCAACGATCATGCCCTTCTGCTTGCGCAGGAAGTCAAGAGCGTCGTTGGTGGTGGGCATGTTGGCGACTTCGATGTAGTACTTGATGCCGTTGGCGGCGATCTTCTCAGCGGACTCCATGCGAACGTCGTTCTGCATAGCGGAAGGCATCACGATGTCAACCTTGACGCCCCAGGGCTTCTCATTGGGATGGAACTCGCAGCCGAACTTGTCAGCGTAGTCCTGCACGCGGTTGCGGTTGGAAGCGCGCATCTCGAGCAGGTAGTTGACCTTCTCTTCGGTGGCAACGCCGTTGGGATCATAGATGTAGCCGTCGGGGCCGGACAGAGTCACGACCTTGGCGCCGAGCTGCATGGCCTTCTTGCAGATGCCCCAGGTAACGTTGCCGAAGCCGGAGCAGGCAATGGTCTTGCCCTTGATGTCGTCATGCTCGTGCTTCAGAACCTCGTTGAGGTAGTAGACAGCGCCGTAGCCGGTGGCCTCGGGACGGATGACAGAGCCGCCGTAGGTCTGGCCCTTGCCGGTGAGAACGCCGTTCTCCCACACGCCCTTCAGGCGGCGGTACTGGCCGAACAGGTAGCCGATCTCACGGCCGCCAACACCCATGTCGCCGGCGGGAACGTCGACGTCGGGCCCGATGTAACGGTACAGAGCGGTCATGAAGCTCTGGCAGAAGCGCATGATCTCAGCGTCGGACTTGCCGGTGGGATCGAAGTCAGCGCCGCCCTTGCCGCCGCCGATGGGCAGGCCGGTCAGAGCGTTCTTGAAGATCTGCTCAAAGCCGAGGAACTTGATGATGCCGGGGTAGACGTTCTTCTGGAAGCGAAGGCCGCCCTTGTAGGGGCCGATCGCGCCGTTGAACTGGCAGCGGTAACCGGTATTGGTGTGGTACTCGCCCTTGTCGTCCTGCCACACAACGCGGAAGGTGAACATACGCTCGGGCTCCACGATGCGGCCCAGCAGGTCGACCTTCTCATACTCGGGGTGCTTGTCGATCACGGGAGACAGGGAGGAAAGGACTTCCTCGATGGTCTGCACGAATTCCGGCTCGGAAGCGTGCTTCGCCTTGACGTTCTCAATGACTCTCTGGACATAAGCGTTCATAGTTTTTTGACCTCCATAAAAATATATGCTTTATTGCTTTTGCAAAGGGATCACGAATCAGAAGTTCTCGATGATGGAGACGATCTCGGCGCCGATGCGCTTCTGGGCCTCTTCGGTGGCAGCGCCGATGTGCGGGGTGCAGGAGACGTTGGGATGGTTGTACAGCGCGGAGTTCTGGGAAGGCTCCTCGGCCCAGACATCCAGACCGGCCGCACGGACCTTGCCGGACTCGAGGGCGGCCAGCAAAGCGGCCTCGTCCACGTTGGTGCCGCGGGAGGTGTTGATGATGGTCACGCCGTCCTTCATCTTGGCGATGTTCTCGGCGTTGATCAGCGCGCCGCCGTCCACAGCGGGAGCATGCACGGAGATGAAGTCGGCCTGCGCCAGCAGCTCGTCCATTCCGACGTAGGGGATACCCAACTGCTCTTCGATGCCGGGGATGTGGTAGATGTCGAACGCAACGACCTTCATGCCGATGGCCTTGGCCATAACGCCCAGGTGCTGGCCGATGCGGCCGAAGCCCACGATGCCGAGGGTCTTGCCCTGCAGCTCATAGCCCTTGCCGTAAGCCTTCTTCTCCCACTTGCCTTCGCGCATGGTGTGACCGGCAACGGAGATGAAGCGGGCGCAGGCGAACATGTGACCCAGAGCCAACTCCGCAACAGACTGAGAGGAAGCCTTGGGGGTGTTCTTCACGGTGATGCCGTTGGCCTCGGCGTACTTGACGTCGATGTTGTCCACGCCGACGCCGCCGCGGATGATGAGCTTTAGCTTGCCGCCCTTGGCCTCGTCGATGTGGTTGGCACGGACCTTGGTCTTGGAGCGGACGATCACGGCGTCAAAGTCCCGCAGGGCAGCGCCGAGCTGATCGGGCTCGTAGTACTGTTCGACAACCTCATGGCCCTTCTCGCGCAGAGCGGCCATCGAAGACTTGTCCATTCCGTCAGTTACAAGAATACGCATTCGTTTTTCCTCCTGTTATTGATGAAGTATCGCTGACGCGATATGAAGTATGCCTGACGGCATATGAAGTATCTCTTTTCGAGATATGAAGTATTGCCTTCGGCAATATTGTGGTATCGTTTTATTTACCAATAAAACGATGAAGTAGAATATGGCGTAGCCATACTTCATGTGCCCAGCACACTTCATACAGCGCAGCCGTACTTCATATTTGCCACAGCAAATACTTCATTCTTACTTGTGTTCTGCCTCGAACTTCTTCAGGCAATCCACCAGAGCCTCGACGCCTTCCTTGGGCATGGCGTTGTAGATGGAGGCGCGCAGGCCGCCGACGGACTTGTGGCCCTTCAGGTTCTCAAAGCCGGCCTTCTTGGTGTAGGCGATGACTTCGGCGTCGAGATCGGCGTTGCCGGTGACAAAGGGGATGTTCATCAGGGAACGGTCTTCCTTGCGGACGGTGCCCACGAACATCTTGGACTGGTCGAGGAAGTCATAGAAAACCTTGGCCTTGTCGATGTTGATCTTCTCCATGGCCTCCAGGCCGCCGATGGACTTGAGGTACTTGAAGACCTTGCCGCAGACGTAGATGGCCCAGCAGTTGGGGGTGTTGTACATGGAGCCGGCGTCGGCATGGGTCTTGTACATCATGTAGATGGGGGTCTTGGGATCCAGATCCTCGCGGATCAGGTCCTCGCGGATGATGACGATGGCCAGACCGGCAGGCCCGATGTTCTTCTGCACGCCGCCGTAGATCATGCCGTAGTCGGACACGTTGCAGGGCTTGGACAGGAACATGGAGCTCTGGTCGGAGACCAGGACGTGGCCCTTGGTGTTGGGCAGCTTGGGCCAGGTGACGCCGTGGATGGTCTCGTTCTCGCAGATGTAGACGTAGTCGGTATCCTCGGGGATGTCGAGGTCGGAGCAATCGGGAATGTAGGAGTAATTCTTGTCCTTGGAGGAAGCGGCGACAATGACCTCGCCGTACTTCTTGGCCTCGGCAATGGCCTTCTTGGACCATGCGCCAGTCTCAATGTAGACGGCCTTGCCGTTCTTCATCAGGTTCATGGGAATCATGGCAAACTGCAGGGTAGCACCGCCCTGGATGAAGAGGACCTTGTAGTTGTCGGGAATGCCCATCAGCTCGCGCAGATCGGCCTCAGCCTCGTCAACGATCTGCTGGAAAACCTTGGAACGGTGGGACATCTCCATGACGCACATACCGCTGCCGCGGTAGTTCATCATCTCGTCGCGGATCTCTTCGAGAACAGGCTCCGGCATGGTGGCGGGACCGGCGGAGAAGTTGTAGGTGCGGCCGTATTTCATAGTATTACCTCCTGGTTGCAATTACGTATCATTTTTTGTGGAATATCCATAAGAGGCGATTGCCTCTTGTGCCGATTGTTAGTATACATGACAAATCCGAAATAATCAACCGCTTTTCTGTAAAAAACTTGAAAAATCCTTTATATTTCTCTTTCGGGCGGTATAAGATTATCTTATGTTCCAATCTTTTCCGATTGTTCACAGTTTCCACCTTGAAAAGCGGCCGGAAATCGTTTATACTTGGTGCATTCTGTTTGGAAGTGATGAGATGCAAAAACTGAAATCCAAGGTCAACCGTTTTTTCTTTCAGCACAGGGACAAGGGGATCAGAAATCTGATGCTCTACATTGGAATCGGCAACATTGCGGTTTACATACTTACCCTGTTCAATCCAACCAATCCCTTGTTCTTCAACTTGCTTTGCTTTGATTATGAAAAGCTCTTCTCGGGCGAAGTCTGGCGGCTGTTTTCCTACGTGTTCTGCTATCTGACTGATTCGAGCCGTCCCGTGCTCACTTTAATCTCGCTCTTTTTCTATTATTGGATCGGCGCCACCCTGGAGCAGTATTGGGGCAGGCTGCGATTTAACATCTACTATCTGTGCGGGATCGTGCTGACCGATCTGGTTGCCATCTTGATCATCATTGTGGTACACGCCCAGTTCGGTTTCTACAGCATTCCGATGTTTGCGGGCGGCGTCAGCGCAAACTACGTCAATATGAGCCTGCTGCTTGCCGTGGCGACGATCCTGCCGGATGAATTCGTCCAGCTCTGGTTCGTTCTTCCCGTCAAGATGAAGTGGCTGGCCTGGCTGGACGTCGGCCTGACCGTATACGGGATCCTGGACTGGACGCTTAAACTGATTCGGTTTAGAATGCTCTATTTCTCCTTGTTCCTGGCACTTCTGATTCCCCTCGTTGCCATCGTCAACTACCTGATCTTTTTCGGCAAAAACGCAGCCGTGATTCTGCCGGATTTCATTCGGTATCGCCCCAAACGGAAAAGCTGGGAACGGAAGGTCGCAAAGAAGAGCATCCAATCCGGCACTGGCGCTGTCCGGCACGCCGGAAACGTCAAGAGCGGCAACGCCCGCTTCCGCTGCACGGTCTGCGGCCGGACCGAGCTGACACACCCGAAGCTGGAATTCCGCTACTGCTCCAAGTGCGCGGGCTATCGCTGCTACTGCGAGGAGCATATTCAGAACCACGTGCATATTACGGAGTAGGCAACAGGCAACAGGCAGCAGGCAATCGGAGACGCGAAAGGTCTCCGTAGCGGCGCACAGTGTGCGCCACGGAACCCGGACGCAGGGACGGCACTCTGCCGTCCGCGAGGCAACAGGAGAACGAACATGGCACGCTTTTTTGTGGAACAACTGCCCCCGGAGGGCAGCACATACACCTTGACCGGGGAGAACGCGGCGCACGCAAAGGTGCTGCGGCTCAAGCCCGGCGAGGAAGTGACCCTCTGCGACGGCAGAGGCACGGACTGCCTCTGCACGGTCGAGGACGGCTTGACCCTGCGCGTCGGCACTCCCCTGCCCTGTCCGGCGGAGCCTCGGGTCCGGGTCGTGCTGTATCTGGCCTTCCCCAAGGCGGACAAGGCCGAGCACGTGATCCAGAAGGCCACGGAGCTCGGCGCGGCGGAGCTGGTCTTCTTCCCCAGCCGCTACTGCGTCTCCCGGCCCGACGACAAGAGCCTGCCGAAAAAGTTGGAGCGCTGGCAGAAAATCGCCCGCTCCGCCGCGGAGCAAAGCCGTCGGGGTGTCATCCCGCCGGTGCGGGCCGTGGATTCCTACGCCCAGGCCCTTGCTGAGGCAACGCTGGCCGACGTGCCGGTGCTGTTTTATGAGAACGAGGAGCAGCTCAGTTTACGGAATCTGTTCGCATCCAGCGGGCGGAACCCCTCCACCGGCCTTGAGGCCGGTCCCCCTGCTTTAGGATGCCAGTTGCGTCAGCATAGCTACCGCAACGGCAATGAAATACACAACAGTTCACCGAACTGTTGTGTCCTGCAAGCAGGGGAGGTTCATGCCGCACCAACGGTTTTGTTAATGACCGGCGCGGAGGGTGGCTTCTCCGAGGAGGAGATCGCGCAGGCGCGGGCGGCCGGGCTGCAAATCTGCACCCTTGGGCCGCGCATTCTCCGCTGTGAGACCGCGCCGCTTGTCGGGCTGACGGCCGTGATGTACGCGCTCGGAGAGATTTAAATGCAGAATGCAAAATGCAGAATTACTTCAAATGACGGAGCTTTGATCATGCAATATAAGTTTTATGCATTCCTGTCAAGAATGCGCTACATCACTCGCTGGGGACTGATGCGGAACACCTTCCCCGAGAACATTCAGGAGCACAGCCACCAGGTGGCGGTTCTGGCGCACAGTCTGGCTCTGATCCGCCGGGACGTGCTTGGCCTGGACGCCGATCCGGAACGCTGCGCCACCGCAGCCCTCTATCACGACGCCTCGGAGATTCTGACCGGGGACCTTCCCACGCCGATCAAATACTACAACCCCGAGATCAAAACGGCTTACAAGCAGGTCGAGCGGATCAGCGGCGAAAAGCTGCTGTCCATGCTGCCGGAAGAGCTGCGGGCCTCGATGGCTCCGCTGATCTTCGAGGACGACCCGGTCAGCCATGACATCGTCAAGGCTGCCGACAAGCTCTCCGCCCACATCAAATGCATCGAAGAGCTGAAAGCCGGAAACCTCGAATTCGCCTCCGCCGCCCAGCAGACCCGCAGCGCCCTGCGAGAAATGCACCTGCCGGAGCTGGACTGGTTCATGGAACACTGCCTGGAAAGCTTTGGAAAGAACCTGGACGAATTGGAATAGTCAGAATGAAGTATCCGCTTGCGCGAATATGAAGTACCGCTTCGCAGTATGAAGTCGCTTCGCTTATGAAGTATGGCTTCGCCGTATTTGACAAAAGAGGAATCTTTCCCGTTTTGACAATATTGCCGCAGGCAATACTTCATATCCGAGTCAGCGGATACTTCATATTCCGCAGGAATACTTCATATCGCGCCAGCGATACTTCATAGCCCAACAAAAACGACCGCCGATCGGCGGTCGTTTTTACGTGCACTTATACCCGCAGTTCCAGACGTTTTTCCTCTCCGTTCAGGCGGTACGTCACGATCACCGTGCGGAGCTTTTGGTTGAGCGGGCCGTGCTCTACCCGGAGGACCTTCGCGCCTTGCAGCTCGCAGAGAGCGGTGAACAGCTTCCGTTTCTTCTCGTCGTACTGCCCGAAATCGTCGGAGGCAAAGAGCACCGAGCCGAACAGGGCGTTGACGATGGCCAGCGTGTGCTTCTGCTCGTCGGACAGGGTCGTGTTTTCCTCGCGGAGCAGGAAGACGTCGGGGTCATTGCGGAAGGCTCTGCCGTCGAGCTGGCGGCGGTAGAGGGTGTTGCGCTGGGTATGGAGAGTGGAGGGCCGCTCGTTGTGGAGCCAGCGCATAAAGGGCTTGTCGTCAAAATCCAGAGACATATCCGGGCCGATCCGGCAGTATTCCACCCGGCCGAAGGCGGAGGCCAGGGGCACCCCGCAGCCCAGAATCTGACAGTCCCCGCAGACCTGGCGCAGGAAGTCCATGGCATCGGCCATGATCTCGCCCCGGGTCTTGTCCGGCCGGGAGCTCATGCAGGCGGCGTAGAGAAAGTCCAGCTTGAAGAGTGTCACGCCCATATTTTTGAAATGCTGCACGCTCTTGCGGATATAGTCCCGGACCTCCGGGTTGTAGGGATCGAGCGCGTAGTGCCCCGACCAGTTGCTGCCCGTATAGATCCGCTCCCCGTCTTTGTACTGGAACCAGTCGGGATGATCCCTGTACAGTGCGGAGTTTTTTTCCGCTACAAAGGGCGCCAGCCAGATCCCGGCCTGATAACCGTCGTCGAGGATCTTCTGGATGATGGGCTCAATCCCGTTCGGGAACTTCTCGGGATTGACTGTCAGCCAGTCGCCCACGAAGGGCTCGAAGCCGTCGTCGATCTGGAAGATGTGCGGCTTCATAGGGAGGGTCCGCATGCCCTCCAGGTCCCGGAGGATCTGCGCCTCGGAGATGTTCTGATAGCAGTTGTACCAGCTCGTATAGCCGAGCTTGGGTTCGGCGGGCAGCGCCTTGACGCCCATGGCCTCGAACCAGGCGTCGAATACGGCGTCCTCCTCCCCCTCCGGGAAGATCAGGTCCAACGCGGTATAGCGCTCGCCCGGCGCGAGGAAGCGGTGGTGGCAATCCTTCTTGAAGCTGACGGTATTGTCGCCGGAGTTTAGGACGACGCGGGTAAAGCCGGTGTCCTCCGCCAGCGAGGCAAAGAGGAAAAAGCGGTCGCCGCGGCGGACGTAGGCATAGGAGTAGCCCTTCTTATAGCCCTGCCGCAGATCCTTCCGGTAGACCGGATCGGAAAAGTAGCCGTCGCCGTACTGGGAGAGGCCGAATTTCCGGTCCAGCGCCTTGGGCACGAAACGCATGGCGTCGTCATGCTGCTTCCGGCTGCGTTCGGGGCTGTAGGTCCAGCTCTGATAGCCGTTGAGGAAGAGGGCGTCGTCCGGCTCGAATGTGAAGGAGAAGTCCGCGCGGACCTCCTCGAGCTCCACGATGTCGTTGCCCTCGGGCGTGAGGATCAGGCGGTAGCGTCCGTCTTCCAGACTTTCCTGTTTGGTCAGCGGGGCATTGCCCCGCACCGTTACTTGCAGCAGTTCCATCTTAGCGTTCTCCTGCGTGGAGGCGCTTGACCTCCCGGGCGATCTCATCCACTTTGCTGTCGGTGAGAATGAACTTCTTCTTGAACCAGAAGAAGGCCACGATCAGGCCGACGATCGGGATGACAGTCATGGTCATACGCAGGCCGGTCTTGGATGCGGCAGAAACACCCAGAGACCAGTCCACAGCGGCGTCCGCCTCGGAAACCTCGGTGCCGGCCTTCAGATTGTTAATGGACAGGCAGATGGAGGCAGCCAGCGCAGCAATGCCGGAAGCCAATTTTACCACGAAGGTCTGCATGGAGAAGATGACGGATTCATCGCGACGCTTGTTCTTCAGCTCGCCGTAGTCCACGGTATTTGCCAGGAATACGGTAGTAATGACCGTCAGCATGCCGTTGGCGGCAAAGATGAAGAAGCCGGGAATGAACAGCAGGAAGACGTTGCCCATGCTGGTAAAGGCGAGGCCCAGCAGGACCGCGTAGCCCGCCACAGCCATGCCGATGCAGATATAGAAAATCTGCAGGCTGGAGTATTTCTTCCGCAGCAGGGGGTAGAAAGCCATCATTGCCACAACCTGGACCGCTCCGCCGAACATGTTGAACAGAACGTAGGCGTCATTCCACTTGGTGGTTCCGAAGTCGTACTTGAAGAAGTAGATTACCAGGTTGGAGGTAATGTAGACGGCGCAGTTAATCAGAACGATGGCGATCGTGACCGTCATAGCCTGGTCGTTCTGGATCAAAGCCTTGAACATCTGACCGACGGAGGCGGTCTTCATCTCCGCAGTGGATTTCTCCTTGATGTTAAGGCAGGTCAAGCCAATGAAGACGATGAACAGCACGCCAACGATCGCGGCAAAATACTTGAAGCCCACGATTTCCACGGTCTGCGCGCCGGCATTGTCACCCGCAAACGCCTTGCCCAGCATGGGAACAACCTTCATCGTGACGATGGTGATGATGGCTGCGCCGACACCGGCAGCAGTACGGGCCAATGTGGTGAGGTTTTCGCGCTCCTTGCCGCCTTCGGTGAAAGCAGGGATCATGGACCAGTAGGGGATGTCCATCATAGTGTAGGTAACGCCCCAGAGAATGTAGAAAATTGCAGCGTAGGCCACCAGTCCCTTGGCGTCCATCGCGGGAGGCGCAGCAAACATGAAATAGAGGACGACGGCATTGGTGACAGTACCGATCATCAGCCAAGGGCGGAATTTACCCCAGCGGGTTTTGGTCTTGGCCACCACGACGCCCATGATGGGATCGTTGAACGCGTCAAAGACACGGGCGATCAGCAAGATCACGCCCATGATCCATGCCTCCACACCCAGCAGATCCTGGAAGTAATAAAGGACGTAGCTGGCGGAAAGCATGTAGACCATGTCCTTGCCAACGGCACCGAGGGCGTAGGAAAGTTTTGACTTTCCGGATAGCTTTTGCGTTTCCATAAGCATTATCTTCCTTTCTTATCCGAAAAATTAGAGTTATACGGCGCAGTCCCCACTTGACAAAAGGCCACTTAGATGATAGCCTAAAATCAGTACTTATAATATACCGGAATTTGGTGAAAATGTCAATAATTATTCACAGGAGGGACTTGCCATGTTAGAGAAATCGAAAGAAATCTTTGGGAATCCCATGTCTGAAAAAGACGTGAAAAAGGCAGAAAAGACGCAAAGCAAGTTTTTGAAGAAGTACGGCGACGACAGCGGCAAGGACTACCGCTTCGCTCTCAGGGAAAACCCGGTTTTGTCGGAGCTCGGCACCCGGGAGCTGGTCTTCGGCAGCGGCGCGGTTTTTTCTGACCGGACGGTCTTTGTCGGCAACATCCGCATGGGCTTCGGCCACTACCGGATCTCCATGGCGATGGCCTCCTGCGCCAAAGCCTTGGGATACGAGCCCGTCTGGGTAGATCTGAACTCCTTTCAGGAGTCCACCTGCACCAAAATCATCTCCGGGCAGAACGACCTGTATTCCATGGGCTCACGGCTGAGCCAGAAGTCCAAGCTGTTCAACAAGCTCTACTGGGAGCCGCTGAACTCCGAGGGCTTCCGCAAGCTCAGCTACAACTGCGCCGATCAGGCCAGCGCCGAGGTCATGGCAAACCTGCTGAAAAATCTGCCCAAGGATCTGCCCTACGTGGCGACGCACGTCTGGCCCGCGCAGGCCGCCATCCATGCGGGCTTTACCAAGGTGGTCAACGCGATCCCCGACAACTGGCCCATGGCCCTGCATCTGGCCCAGGGGGCCACCCACACCATCCAGACCTACTCCGCCTGGCTGGGCTATAAGGCGCTGCGCGGGATGGACAAATCCCGGACCCTCAAGCCCATGCCGCAGGGCGACATCGTCTATACCGGCCACTATATCGACCACGAGCTGGTGACCAACCTCGAGGCCGACACTGCCCTGCGCGTGGACCGTGTGAAAAACGGCAAGGCCAAGCGCTATCTGCTGACGGTAGGCGGCGCCGGGGCGCAGCAGGAGTTGTTCGCCTCCATCATCAAAGCCCTGCTGCCGGACATCCAGGCAGGAAAGGCCACGCTTTTCATCAACGTAGGCGACCACAGGAACGTCTGGGACGCGCTGAAAAAAGCGGTTCCCGCCCTGGAATCCGCACAGCTCTTCCAAAACGACTATGACAAGGCCCGCGCCTACGCGGAGGCGGCCCTCACCGGCGAGGCCAAGGGCATCGTGGGCTTCTGCCACGACGACATCTTCGCCGCGGTCTACGTCACGAACCTGCTGATGCGGGCCAGCGACGTGCTGGTGACCAAACCCTCGGAGCTGGCCTTCTACCCCATTCCCAAGCTCTTTATCCAGCACGTAGGCGGCCACGAGGTTTGGGGCGCGATCCATTCCGCAGAGGTCGGCGACGGCACCTATGAAGTCGCCCCCGGCCGCGAGACCACCGACATGATCCGTTTGCTCCAGGCAGAGCCGGAGATCCTGCTCAAAATGAACGACTGCATTCTCAAAAACAAGGCCGACGGGCTGTACAACGGGGCCTATGAGGTCGTGAAACTGGCAGTCAAGAAATAACAGGTGACAATTGTCACCTGTTCAATTCCGCTCCACACAAATTAAATATTGAAATACGGCTCCCGGCGTGTTATAATGTGTTGGATTATGACAGAATAACACGTCGGGAGTCGTATTTTATGCCTTCAAAGCTCAAAGACAATTTACAGCACGCCACCCAGGCTGTGAAGGGGAACCTGCAAAACGCAAGGGAAAACCTCCAATCCACCCGGGCGGACGTGCTGGCTGCACGCAAGTGCGAAAATATCAACGATCCGGTGGACACCCATTTTGTGGACTACGTGGGAATGGTCTGGGCAAAGCTGTTTATCGCCCTGCACATCATTCCGAACGTGGTCACCATGCTTTCCGGGCTCTCCGGCGTTGCGGGCGGGATCCTGCTCGCGCTGAACCGCTCGCTTGGCACGGATATCATCGGCGCCGTGCTGGTGTTTCTCTCCGCCGTTTTTGACGCGAGCGACGGCCAGGTTGCCCGGCTCACCCGGCATTTCAGCCGTCTGGGCCGTATGCTGGACGGAGCGGCCGACGCCTCCGTATACTTTACGCTCTACACGGCCTGCGTCTGCCGGCTCTGGAACACGAGCCTCTTTGCCGGAAGCGATCTGCGCCACGCGATCCTGATCGCGCTCGGGCTGATCACCTTCCTGCTGTACGTGGCGCAGTGCCAGCTCCCGGACTACTTTAAAAACCTGCACATGTACATGATCGATAACTCCCACGGCAACGAGCTCTCCCGCACGAAGCATATCCGCGCGGAGCGGGCGACGGCCAAGGGCTTTTCCCGTTTTTCCCTCTTCTGCTACGCGTTCTACACCGGCGCGCAGGAGCGCCGCGCTCCCCAGACGCAGAATCTGCTGGACGCCATCGAGCTGCACGGCAAGTCCGACGCCGTCTGCGACGCGTTCTACGCCAAGAGCCGGAAGCTGGTCAAGCTGACCAATCTGCTGACCTTCAACCTGCGGACAGCCGTGCTGCTGCTCTGCGTATTTCTGCACTTTGAGCTTGGAGCGCTCGGCTTCGTAATTCTGGTTCTGGAGCCGATCCGTTTGATTCTGCTCGGCCGCTATGAAAAGCTGAGCCGCACGCTGCTGCCCATGGTTACCGGCGCTGCCGTGCCGGTTTGAGAGGTATGTTCCATGGGAACGGAACTGGAATGGAAATACGCCGTATCTGACCCGGCTTTGTTGGACAAGATCCTCCACTGGGAGGAGATCCAACGCCGGATGGCCGAAGAACCGCGGCGCTATCACATGCAAAGCGAGTATTTTGACACGCCGGACCGCCGTTTCTCCCGCGAGCGGATCACGATCCGGCGCAGGCTGGAAAACGAAACCGCCGTTGTCTGTGTCAAGGCGCCGCTGCCGGACGCTGCAGACCCGCATCTGCGCGGAGAGTGGGAGCTCGAGACGGACGATCTTGCCGCCGCCCTGCCCCGCCTTGCTGTGCAGGGTGCGCCGCTGGCCATCCTCGAAGCAGCCTGCCTGCAAAGCCTCTGGCGGGCAGATTTCACACGCCGGGCCGTGCTGCTTTGCTTCGACGACGGCAGCGCAGCAGAGCTGGCGCTCGATCAGGGCAGTCTCTTCGGACCGGCCGGCTCCGTTCCGTTCTGTGAGCTGGAGTTGGAATGCAAGGCAGGCGAACCCGACGCGGCTCGCGCCTTTGTGGAGGACATCGCGGCGCATTTTTCTCTCGAAGTCCAGCCGTTGAGCAAGCTTACAAGGGCGAAGGCGCTGGAGTAACCTGTCATTCTGCACGCAGCGAAAAATCCGTATCTCTCCAAAACCTGACACCTTTCTCACTCCGGATGGTATATGATGAAACGTATTCTTGATTTGTATGACCGCCTGATCCCGCGCTATGCCCGCAAACCGCTGGTGCTGGTGATCCTGTTCAACTTCCTCTGCTACTACATTCCCAAGGCGCTGGAAAGCCACCGGAGCGACCTGCACATGATTTCCACCCGGCTGGACGACGCGCTGCCGCGGATCCCGGCCTTTATTCTGATTTATGTTCTGGCTTACGTGCAATGGGTCGTGGCCTATATCGTCATCACGCGGGACAGCCGGGAGCACTGCTGCCGCTTCGTATCCGGCGAGCTGAGCTCCAAAATCATCGCCATGATCATTCTGCTGGCCTATCCCACCACGTTTGTGCGCCCGCCCGTGGAGGTCACGAATTTCACCACCTGGGTCATGTCCCTGATCTATAAGTCCGACACGCCCACGAACCTCTTCCCCTCCATGCACTGTGTGGCAAGCTGGTTCTGCTTCCGGGGCTCTCTTGGCCTGAAAAAGATGCCGAAATGGTATGCCTGGGCTCAGGGCTTTTTCTCCCTGTTGGTCTTTGCCTCTGTACTGCTGGTCAAGCAGCACGTCTGGCCCGACATTCTGGGCGGCATTGCCGTCGCGGAGGCCGGAATTCTCGTTGCCCGTCTGTTCCACGGGGAGCGGCTGATTGAAAAATTGTCTTCCGCAAGGAGTCACGCATGAAAAAATCACCTTCTGACAAGCCAACCGGCAAGAACAAGCGCTTCCTCTGGACGCTGCTGTTCCTGTTGATTGCCGCGCTCTCGGTCTATGCCGTCGGCAGCCAGTCCAAGGGCTTTTCTCCAAAGCATTTCATGGAGTATCTGCACAACAACAACCCCTGGTGGCTGGCGGCTGCCGTTCTGGCCATGCTGGCCTACATCGGCTTTGACGCGATCATGGTCGGCACCCTGCTCCGGGGCTTCGGCTATCCGAAAAGCCATATGAAATGCGTCTCCTACGCTGCGGCAGACCTCTATTTCTCCGCCATTACGCCCTCCGCCACGGGCGGTCAGCCCATGGAGGCGTTTTTCATGACCAAGGACGGGGTCCCCGGAATCATCTCCACGGTGGTCATGCTGACCTATCTGCTGCTCTACACCCTGTCCATCGTAATCATTGGGCTCGTCTGTCTGATTCTGTTCCCCTGCTCCTTTACCGCCTTCGGTACCTTGGGTCGGGTTTTTATCGCGGTCGGAGCGGCGATCCAAGTCGGTCTGGCCGTGTTTTACGCCCTGCTGCTCTGGAAGAAGAAGCTGCTGCTCCGGCTCTGTGATTTCGGTCTGCGGCTGCTGGCCAAGCTCCGTATCATTCACAATCTGGAATACCAGGAGGACAAGCTCCGGGAGACCATGGAGCAGTACAGCCAGGCCACGGAGCTGCTGAAAGGCCGGCGGAAGCTGCTCATCAAAACGCTGCTGCTGAACCTTGCCCACCGCTGCAGCCAGATCCTCGTAACCATTTTCTGCTTCCTGGCAGGCGGCGGATCGCTGCATTGCGCGCCAAAGCTCTTTGCGATGCAGTCCAACGTCGTCATCGGCGCCTACTGCATTCCGATCCCCGGCTCCATGGGCGTCACGGACTTTCTGATGATCGACGGCTTCACCTCTCTGATGTCCGAACAGCAGTCCGCCAATTTGGAGCTGATCGCCCGCGGTCTTTCATTCTATATCTGCATTCTTCTTTGCGGCATTATCGTCTTAATCAAATACGCGGCCATGAAGCTGCGAAAGGATCATCTGTAACAGGGTCAGAAAGTTCAGGGCTCGCTGCCCTGTCCGAGAAAGGAAACGCTGAAATGGAATTGACAAAGAAACAATTCGACATTCTTGTGGCCATGGCAGAAGCCAAGGAGCCTATGAAGCAGCGTGCGCTCGAAAAGCGCACCGGCCACTCTCTGGGCACGATCAACCGCGCCGTGCGGGAGCTGAGTGAGGCAGGCCTGACCGCTGACGGCGTCATCACCAACAGCGGCCTTGCCGCGCTGGAGCCCTATCGCGCCAAGCGGGTCATATTCATCGCCGCGGGCTTCGGCTCCCGGCTGGCCCCCATCACCTTCAACACGCCCAAGCCCCTGGTTCGCGTCCACGGCGTTCGGATCATCGACCGTCTGATCGACGCCTGCCTGGAAGCCGGGATCAACGAGATCTACGTGGTGCGCGGCTATCTGGCGGAGCTCTTTGACCAGCTTCTGTACAAGTACCCCATGATCAAGTTCCTGGAAAACCCGGTCTACAACGAGGCCAACAACATCAGTTCTTCCCTGGTAGCCCGCTATATGCTCTCCAACGCCTACGTCTTCGAGGCGGATCTGCTGATCAACAACCCGAAGATCATCCACAAGTACCATTATAGCTCCGACTTCCTGGCCATCAAAAAGGCCCGCACCGACGACTGGTGCTTCCGGGTCAAGGATGGCGTGATTGCCGAGGAAAAGGTCGGCGGCGAGGGCGACGACATCTGGCAGATGGTGGGCATTTCCTATTGGAACGAGATGGACGGCCACAAGCTGAGCCAGGACATTGCCGAGGTCTACGCCTCTCCCGGCGGCAAAGAGCGCTACTGGGAGCAGGTTCCGCTGGTCTACCGCAAGGAGAACTACGCCGTCGCAGTGCAGGAATGCTTTGAAGACGACATCGTAGAGATCGACACCTTCAAGGAACTGAAAGCCATCGACAAGACCTACGACGTGTAGCGCTTAGGCAAAAGGCACCAGGCAATAGGAGACGCGGGACGCTCCGCCTGTCATTCTGAGCGCGTAGGGGACTGGTTTCCCGCTTGGTTCATCGCTTCCATTTTGCAGATGGCAATCTGCAAAACACCGATCATTCTCAATTCTCAACTCTCAATTCCTACAAAAACAGGAGCCCCCATGTTCAGTATCACCGTGCTTGCCATGGGCAAGCTGAAAGAGAAGTTTTACATCCAGGCTGCGGAGGAATACGCCAAGCGGCTGGGCGGCTTCTGCAAATTCCAGCTTTTGGAGCTGCCGGAGCACCGGCTGCCGGAGGACCCCTCCCCTGCCCAGATCGCGGAGGGGCTGGCCCGGGAAGGGCAGCTCATCCGGGAAAAGATCCCCAAGGGGGCCTGGTTCTGCGTCCTGACCCCCGAAGGGAAGTCGCTTTCCTCTGAGAATTTCGCCCGGACCCTGGCCGAGGTCAAAAGCGCCGGTCGCTCCTCCGCCTGCTTCCTGCTGGGCTCCTCCTTCGGCATTGCCCCGGAGATCAAGGCCCTGGCCGACCTGCGGCTGTCCTTTTCTCCGATGACCTTCCCTCACCATCTGGCAAGGGTGATGCTGTTGGAGCAGCTCTACCGGGCGGAGAGCATTCAGGCAGGAAGCAAGTATCATAAATAAACGCGCGCGGGTTCCATCTGCGGCGCTTTCGTCTGTTCGCACTTTTTTCTGGGGAAAAAGTGCGAACAGACTTTTTTATCAATGCGTGTCGCGCTTACTTAAACCGTACCCGTTACCGTCAAAACCGTTTCGCCCGGTGTCACGATCCAGTCGCCGGTGGCGGCGTCCTGCGCGTAGGTGGCGGCGGGGACGGTGATCTGTCCCGCAACCGTGTCAAACTGGCCGGTCGTTTCGTTGTAGCTGTAGCCGGTGCTCTTGGCCATGCTCTGGCCGTCCAGCGTCACCGTGAGATTCGACAGGATCGGATCGAACAGATCCGAAATGGCGATTGCAGCCTCAGGCCCGGCAGGCTCGTTGCCCGTGTTCTGGATCAGGAAGCTGTAGGTGATCTGTCCGTTTTCCTCCACGGCGGCGGGAGACAGGCTCTTGACGATGCTCAGTTCCGGCCCGTTCGTCACGCTTACGGCGGCCCCGGCAGTCAGGGGCGTGGCCAGCCCGGTCCCGCTCAGGGTGACGGTGTTGGTGATTTGGCTCTCAGCCGTCAGGGGGGCCGCAGCGGTCACCTCGGTCTCATAGACCAGCATGGCGTTGCCGCCCGCGGGAACCGAGATCCCCGTCACGTTCAGGGGCGGTCCGGCCGTCACCGTGGGGGCAGGCTGGAGCACGCCGTTGAGGAAAAAGCGAAGCGAATCCGCCACGTAGGCCAGCGGATAGGCCGTCTGGCCGCCGCCGATCTCGTAGCCGCCCAGATCGTCGGTCAGGCTCAGGTTCTCGTAGGTGACGCTGCCGTCGTTGACGATAGAGACCACGTAGGAGATCGTGTCGCCCGGCGCGTAGACGTCCTCCACGGCTGTCTTGCTTAGCGTCAGCGGCGAGATCACCTGTCCTGTGACGACGTTGGACGCGACCGTCAGGCCGTTGTAGGTCAGGGTCGCCTGGTTGGTAAAGCTTGCCATCGTGTTACCTCCTTCGCACGGTTTCCCCGTGCGTTCCATCCTATGCGAAAGCTGTCGAATGGGTGCAGCTCTCCCGCAGTGCGATAAGTTTCCGCAGCAAAATGCATAAACGGAAAAAAATACGATTAAACGTTGACTTCTTCCCACGGTTTATGTATAATCAAGTTTGTCGCAAAGACTACATTATCATTTATGAAGGCATTACCAAACCATGAAGCGACTGATTGCAGTTCTGTTGGTAGCTGCCATGCTTCCCGCTATGCTTGTGCTGCCTGGGCCGTCGAGAATGGTATTATGGCTGGAACCTCTTCAACCACATTAAGTTTGGAGCTTTCTCTAACCCGGGAACAAGCGGCGGTATTCTTTATGAGCTTTTCCAATAGACTTGGGCTCAGCTATTCCTCCACCTCCGGGCCTGCCGCCTCCAGCTTTTCGGATTACAAGGATGTGAGTGCGTGGGCCACGGCAGGCATGGATTTTTGCACCAGACGCGGATTGATCGCCGGCGTGGGTAACAATTCTTTGGCTCCTCATGCTACGCTGACCCGCGACCAAATCGGCGTACTCCTATATGCCTGTGCCCAAAAGGCAAGCCGAACAAGATAACGCAGCGGAGGTTTTTGATATGAAAAAACGAACGATTGTTCTTTCCATTCTGATTGCGCTTGTCCTGATTGCCATGTTTCTTCCCCGGGGGTATATGGGCAGATGGGCAAACGGTCCCGGCGAAACTCCCCAGCACTATTATCAATTTGAAAGCTATATTGGTGCTTTATTTACAGGGTCTCTTTATTTAGGCATCTCCTTTCTTCTGTTACTGGCCGCCTTTGTGTTTTCCTTCTTCAGCGGGAAGCAACTTATTTGCCGTATTTTCTGTGGGCTTCTGCTTCTGGGCTCCGCCGGGCTGTGCCTATATGAAGGAATATGGGCCGGATTTGACTGCTTCACCGCCCTGACCTGGGGCATTTTCGGTGCGCTGATCCTGCTGGGAATCTGGACGCTGTTTTTCCTCAAAACGGAACGGGAGGCTAAGGACAAATAGGCTTTAAAGACCAGGGACGGCACGGACGGCAACGTGCCGTCCCTACGGACAGATTGCCCCGCCAGTCATTGCGAACCAGTGACCGACGTCACTGGTGTGGCAATCCGCGTCCCCCGTCCCTTATTTCAAATCCATTCTCAAATGACACTTTGAGAATCCCTTAACTTTCAACTTTCCATTTTCAACTTTCAACTGCTTCTCCGTCCAAAAATTTTTTAAAAAAGTATTGACAAACGTTCCGGTTGTGATATAATATCCCTACAATTCAATCCCACCCAATGAGAGAGTAGTACCGCGGCAGTTGTCGCGGAGGCGGTTCGTCAGCACGCGGGATCTCCCGCCGGGCCGTCTTGAAAAGCGAGACTCATGTTCAGGCAACGGCCTGCGCATGGGTCGTTTTGTTTATCCACATGTGTCTTGCGCGGCAGCGCGAAGGCACTGAAAAAGAAAGGAGTATCACCATGGAAAAGAAACTGCACAAATCCGCAACCGATCGCAAGCTCGTCGGCGTCTGCGGCGGCATCGCCGAGTATCTGGACGTCGACCCCACCGTTGTCCGTGTCGGCTGGGCCATCATCACCGCCTTTGGCGGCGCCGGACTGGTCGCCTACATCGCCTGCGCGATCCTCATGCCGGAGGCCGAGTAACGCAAGCACAGTCGTAGTAGCCGCGCGGGTGCGCGGCCACTCAAAAGAAAGGAAGTATTACCATGACAAAGCTCATTTTTGCCGCTATTATTTTGTTCGTCGGCTTTATTACCTCCCACAGCCTCAAGGCGAAGGAAAAGAAGTCCCTGGCCTCTCTGGTTCTTACCGTCGCCATTTTGCTCAGCATCGGCTCGGTCACGCTGGCCTGCTTCCAGACCGTCCCCACCGGCCACACGGGCGTTATCACCACCTTCGGCAAGGTGGAAAACACAACTCTGGATTCCGGCGTACACTTCGTGCTGCCCTGGCAGCAGGTGGTGAAAATGGACAACCGCGTCCAGAAGCAGACCGTAGAACTGCCCTGCTTCTCCTCTGACATTCAGGAGGTCAACCTGACCTACACCATCAACTTCCAGATCAAGAAGTCCGACGCCCAGAACATCTACCGCACGATTGGCGTGGACTACTACAACACCGTGATCCAGCCCTGCATCACCGAGTCCGTCAAAGTCGTCACGGCCCGCTACACTGCGGAGCAGTTGGTCGGCAAGCGCAACGAGCTGGCCGCCGCCATCGAGGTGGACCTGACGGAGAAGCTGCTGAACTACAACATCGAGCTGGTCTCCACCTCCATTGAGAATATGGACTTCACAGACGCCTTCACCGATGCGGTCGAGGCCAAGCAGGTCGCCCAGCAGAACAAGCTGCGCGCCGAGACCGAGGCCGAGCAGAAGGTCATCGAGGCCAACGCCGCCGCGGAGGTGCGCAAGGTCAACGCGGACGCGGCCGCCTACGAGCTGCTGGCCAAGGCCGAAGCTGAGGCCGAGGCCAACCGCAAGATCAGCGAGTCTCTGACGCAGGCGCTCATCAATTACACCTACGCGCAGTCCTGGAACGGCAAGCTGCCCACCGTTATGACCGGCAGCGGCGACAATGCCTCCAGCCTGATCCCCGTTCTGGACATCAACCAGCTTCTGCCCGCCGCGGATACCACGGAGAGCACCGAGCCCACAACCCCGAGCGAGGACTAAACCGAAAAGCTTTCCGTAGCGGCGCACAGTGTGCGCCACGGAACGCAGTCCGTTGTCGGAACACCACCTCATCCGTCAGCGGGCTTCCGTGAGACGCCCGCTGCCACCAGCGCTTAATGTTGCCAGTTGCGTCAGCATAGCTGCCGCACTGGCGATAAAATCCACAACAGTCCCCCGGACTGCTGTGTCCCCCCAGGGGGAAGGCTTTTCGGAGGCTCCGTAGCGGCGCACAGATGTGCGCCGCTACAGAAAGGAGAAAGCATCATGAAGAACCGCATCAGCAAATTGAATCGCTATCAGAAAGCCCTGCTGCTCGGGATGGCTCTGATGATCGTCGTATTTGCAGGGATCTACGTCATCACTGCGAATCGGGAGGGCTGCATCTATCGGAACGCATTTCTGGTTCTGTCCGAAGAAAACGGCAGCGCCGTTTACACCGGCAAGGTGGACGGCAAGGCCGCAACGATCACCGTGTCTCCGGACAAGACCGTGCTCTTTGCATTCGGAGAGAAGCGCTACGGCCCATACACCGTACGGGAGGACCGCGCATTTGTTCCCGCGGGGTGCCGAGACGAGGGCCTGACCGGCGTCGAGATTCG
Source organism: uncultured Clostridia bacterium (assembly GCA_946411475.1). GTDB lineage: Bacteria > Bacillota > Clostridia > Oscillospirales > Oscillospiraceae > JAFRPC01. The sequence continues at coordinate 26,531 of CAMKED010000015.1, forward strand.
CCTCGGTTCGGAGCTCATTTTCCGCGGTGCTTATGATCCGGACGGTTATGGGAGTGGTATGGTGCTCTACTATGAGGATGAAGCATCAGAAGAATCCGGAATCACCATGCAGCATGGATCCGCGGTCTACTTTGACGCAAACGGAGCAATTGTCGACGCCTGGGACGACGCGGACGCGCCATCCTGCGCAGACATTCTGGAGCTGGCGAGCGACCCGGAACCGGTCAGCAGGGGGAACTGGAGCTTGTATGCCCTTGGCGTTTTCCTCTGCCTGGTCAACGCCGTGATGATTCTCTTTGCGTATGAACTGTTTCGCTTTCAGATGTCTTTCCGGATCCGGAACGCGCAGAAAGCGGAGCCCTCTGATTTTGAGGTCGATTGCTGGTACATCTCCTGGACTGTCATGGCCGTCGTCGCCTTTGCGTGCTTCATAATGGGCCTGCGGATCCTGTGAGCCTGCCCTGCGGGCAGCGTTTAATTGAAGAAAGGTATCTATTCAGTTACCCCTTCCCCTCGTAGGGCGGCCAGAGCTCTGGCCGCCCTACGGAGCGACTGAATCGATACGAAGAAAGGGAAAAAAAGAAATGAAACGTCTGAACTACCGCCTGAAAAAGCTGGATCGTTTTTATCGCAGCATCGTCGTCGCCCTGGGCATTATGAGCCTGGTTTTTCTGGTGCTCTATCTGGCCGCAGCGCATTGCCACTGGCTCTGCTGGTTTATTGGCTTTTTCGTCTGCCTCGTCGACGCACACGCGATCCTCTACGCAGATGAGAACTTCCGGTGGCATCTGTCTTGGCGGGTTCGGCGTCCGGAGCAGGCGGAGCCCAGCCGGAACGAGCTGGATCGCCGCGAGATTGCCGCAGTATTCGGCCTGCTGGCCGCCCTTGCGTTCTTCCTGATGGGACTGCTGGTGAAGGTTTCTTAGGAGAATACGGACACGGAAGCGCGGACGGCAGGGTGCTGTCCCCACGGATAGCTTCCCCCGCCTGTCATTGCGAACCAGTGACCGACGTCACTGGTGTGGCAATCCGCGTCCCCCGTCTCCATTTCAAATTCATTCTCAAATGGCAATTTGAGAATACTACAATTATTCATTCTTCATTATTCGTTTGAGTACCCGCCGCAGAGGCGAGGACGGATTCTTCGCTCCGCTCAGAATGACAGGCGGGGAAGCCTGTCCCGTGGCGCACCGGTGTGCGCCGCTACGGAGGCGGGTGCAGGCGGGTAACGCGGGCGCACACTGTGCGCCCCTACGTCGCAAAGCGCAAAAGGCCCCTGGGTGCGAACCCAGGGGCCTTTTGCGTAGCCTGCCGCTTTGCGGCAAGTTTTTAGTTGTTGCGGTAGTAGTTGATCAGGCAGCCGTCGACGATGATCTGGCGCTCGTCCTTGGTCAGGCCGCCGAGGGAGACCTTGATCTCCTTGACAGTGCCGTCAGCCTTGACGACGTAGGCGGGGAAATTATCCTTCGCCTCGAGGACAGCCTCGCGGACGCCGGGGATGAAGACGAAGTCGCCCAGCTCAAAGGCCTCGGGCTCCTCGACCAGGAACGGAACCATGCCCCAGTTGATGCAGTTGGAGCGATAGCGCTTGGTGGCGTAGGAGCGGGCCAGGTTGGCGGAGGCGCCCATCACGCGCTGGCAGGAAGCAGCCTGCTCACGGGCAGAGCCGTCGCCGGGGCAGTTGGCGTAGATGGTGGAGCCGATGTCGGTGCCTTCACGGTCGACCTTGAAGCCGGCCTTCTCGAGGGCGTCATAGACCTTCTTGACCTCTTCGGGAATACCCTTGCCGGCGCGGCGGTCACGGTCGTACTGGCGCAGGACCTTGGAACGGCCGACGTACTCGGGATCGCGGCGGGACAGGGCAAACTCGGACAGACGCTCGGGGTTGGAGCGGTAAGAGGAGGTCTCGCCGGAGGGGATCAGCTCGTCGGTGGTGGTGACGGGATCAGTGATGTAGGAGCAAACCTTGACCAGCAGGTCGTCGGTCAGAGCGGGCATTTCGGGCCAGTCCTTGATGTTGGGACCGAACTTCAGCTCGTAGT
>CAMKED010000016.1 GCA_946411475.1 uncultured Clostridia bacterium
TGATGCGCTGCGAGATCCAGGCGTTGATATAGCTCTCCAGCACGCCGATGACCTGGGAGATCGCAAGCGTGCCGAAGGCCGCCAGCAGGAGCTGGATCAGCAGCTTCATGTTTTTGCCGACCAGGGCTTCGTCCACGATCCGGCCCGTGATGATGGAGGGCAGCAGACCGACCGTGGCCGAAAGCAGGATGGCCACGAAAACCAGTACAAATTGCAGCCAGTAGGGCTTCAGGTAGGAGAGAATGCGAAGCAGGAGAGATTTGGTGATCTTCGGCTTGTTTTTCTTTTCCTCGTCGGTGAGGAAGCCGCGCGGACCAAGTCCGCCGCCGGGTCCGGGCATGGAAGCACCTCCTTTGTGGGAATGCAGAATGCAGGGATCAGGGGTTCAGAGTTCAAATCTCAATTCTTAATTCTCCATTTTTATCATACCATACTTCTTGTTTCTTGTAAATCGGAAACCCGTTGCTTTTTGATGGAATTTATGGTATCCTTATTTCATACAATTCGCAAGGAATCCAACGGCAGGAGGAAACCCATTTGTCAATTCGGTGGAAGCGCGTGCTCGCGCTGCTTGTTACGGCATTCTGGATCTGGTTTATTTTTGCACGCTCCGCAAAGCCTGCGACGGAATCCGGCGCGGAGAGCGCCGTGCTTTTACAATATTTGCAGCGATTCCTTCCTGGACTGACCGATCACCTTGTCCGCAAGCTTGCGCATTTCACGGAGTATTTTCTTCTGGGCAGTCTGCTTTTTCTGGATTGCAGGCTTTTGGGACGCGGCGCGTTTCTGCTCCCGCTCGGATGCGGGGCTGCCGTGGCCTGTGCGGACGAGTTGATTATTCAGGCCAACACCCCCGGCCGCAGCGCCGAAATTTGGGACGTTTTGCTTGATACGCTTGGCGTCGCTGCTGCGATCGGGCTTTGCCTGCTGCTGCGCCGCAGAAAGGAGAGACGGATCCGTGAAAAAACCGGAACAGAAAGCTGAGAGCATCCACGCAGGGCACCGGAAACGGATGCTGGAATCCTATCTCAGGACGGGTTTGGAGGGCTTCTCCGACGTGGAAGCCCTGGAGCTGCTGTTGGGATACGCGATTTCCCGGCGGGACGTCAACCCCGTCGCGCACGCGCTTTTGCAAGAGTTCGGAGATCTGGACCGCGTTTTGAACGCCCCCGTGCAGCAGCTTGTCAAGGTCCCGGGGATCGGGGAACGCACGGCGGTCCTGATCCGTCTCGTCGCGGAGCTTTGGAGCAGAAGTGAAAGCAGCCGGTATGCCAACAGCGTCTTCCTGCGTTCCGCGGGAGAAATCGGCGCCTATCTTGCCCCAAAGTCCGTCGGCTTGCGCGAGGAACGGGCCTGGCTGCTCTCCCTGGACGCGAAATCCAAGCTGATCGAGTGCCGGGAGCTCTGCCGCGGGGCGGTCAACGCTGTCAATCTGCCGTTCCGGAAGCTGGTCGAGGCCGCCTTGCTTGCCAACGCTTCCAGCGTGGTTCTGGCGCACAACCACACCACCGGCACGATGATCCCCTCGCTGGAGGACGTGGAATTTACCCGCGACGCCCGGCGGGCCTTGCAGCTCGTGGACGTGATTCTGAACGATCATTTCATTCTTTGCGACGGAAGCTACCTGTCTATGCGCGCAAGTCACATGATGGATTTCTGAGTAGCTATCATTAAAAATTATCCCTTCTCCCGATTGCGTCAAACTTCGGGGGAAGGGTCCTTTTTTCGCCCTGCGGCATAGAATGTGCGGGAGGGATCAAAAATGTATGATCTGTTTTTCACGTTCCGCTCCGTTACCTATGGACAGAAGGGGAGAGACGTCCTCGCGCAGAATGGAATCCGCTGCCGGCTGCTGCGTGCACCGAGAGAAATCGCGCCCGGCGGCTGCGCCTACGCTCTGGCGCTGTCGGAACGAGACGGAACCCGAGGCAGGACGATTCTGGACCGAGCCGGCGTTCGCAGCACGGGAAGCTGGCTTCGTCTCCCGGACGGCGGTTTTTCGAGGTTGGACCTATGATTTATCTCGATAATGCTGCAACAACCCTGCGAAAACCGCCGCAGGTTTCCGATGCGGTCCGGAAAGCCCTGCGAAGCTGCGCCAATCCTGGCCGCGGCGGCCACGCCGCAACTGTCCGCGCGGAGGAGTGCGTTTACCGGACCCGAACGCTCGCAGCGGAATGCTTCGGCCTGGAGCCGGAACAGGTCTGCTTTACGGGAAACGCCACCGATGCGCTGAATATCGCGCTACGCACCTTCGTGAAGCCCGGTGACCGCGTGGTGCTGTCCGGGCTGGAGCATAACGCTGTGACCCGGACCTTGACCGGGCTCGGCGCAGAACTTGTTCCTGTCACCGCGCCGCTCTTTGACGCGGACCGATGGCTGGAGGCATTTTCCGATGCGCTTACGCCGGATTCAGCCGTCTGCGTATGTCTGCACGCATCCAACGTGTTCGGCACGATTCTACCCGTGCGGCAGATCGGCGCGCTCTGTGCGGAACGTAGCATTCCGTTTGTGGTTGACGCCTCGCAGTCCGCAGGGCTCCTGCCGGTTCGGCCTGCCGAATGGAAGGCTGCGTTCGTTGCGATGCCGGGGCACAAAGGTCTGATGGGCCCGCAGGGTACGGGCTTGCTGCTGTGTCGGGAACAGCCTGAACCGCTGCGTTTCGGCGGCACCGGCAGCAGCTCCCTGGACCAGAATATGCCCGCTGAGTTACCGGACCGTGTCGAGGCGGGAACCTTGAACGTACCGGGCATCGCCGGCCTGGGGGCCGCGCTTGCCTGGCTGCGGCAGCAAAATCCCGAAGAACTGCTCCGCCGCGAACGCATGCTCCTGGCTTTCGCTCTGCGTGGACTGCGCACAATGGGCGTTCAGACCTGGTCGGGCCCGGATCAGATTGGCGTGCTGTCATTTCGCTTGAATAATCTGGACAACGAGGAAGCGGCAACCCGATACGCGAATGCCGGAATTGCGCTTCGAGCCGGATTGCACTGTGCGCCGCTGGCCCACCGAACGGGCGGGACGCTGCCAAACGGGACGGTTCGGCTGTCCTTGTCTGTGTTTACGGAGCAGAAGGAATTGGAAGGCTTTCTGGCCGTTACCAAAAGACTTCTGAAATAAAAAATAAAACGCTTGCGTTTTATTGCAAAATCGAGTATAATCATAAAGATAAAATAGGATTACTGCGTGGAGGAACTCCTCCATCTTGTATATAGGAGCATACTATGAAACAAATAGAAGAATTTTTTTCTAATTTGAAAAGTCAATTGCCCACGGTGTCATTGACGGACATTCTTGACATTTTAGTGGTGGCCGTGCTGCTGTTTTACGTCATTAACATGATCCGTTCCACCAGTGCAAACCGGATCGCCAAGGCCATCATTCTGCTGCTGGTTGCCACCCTGGTCACCGAGCTTTTGAATCTGAATACCGTGAATTATCTGCTGGACCGTGTCCTGCAGCTCGGATTTGTGGCCCTTCTGATCGTGTTCCAGCCGGAGCTGCGCAGACTGCTCGAACGTGTGGGCAGCCGCGGAACGGTCAAGGGCCTGATGGGGCTTGCCGGCGCGCAGACCCAAATCGACAGCGTGGAAGCCATCGACCAGGTCGTGCAGGCTTGCAGCGCCATGTCCGACGAGAAAGTCGGCGCGCTGATCGTCTTTGAGCGGAACATTTCCCTGGAACAGATTGCGGAGACCGGTACGATCGTGGACGCCGCTGTTTCGCAGGAACTAATCCGCAACATCTTTTTCCCAAAGGCTTCCTTGCATGACGGCGGTATGATTATCAACCATTCCAGGATCGAAGCTGCCGGCTGCGTGCTTCCGCTGTCCGACAACCGCTCTCTGTCCACCGACCTCGGCACCCGGCATCGCGCCGGCGTCGGCATGAGCGAAAGCTGCGACGCCGTCGTTGTCATCGTCTCCGAGGAGACAGGCGCGATTTCCGTTGCAATCGACGGCATGCTCAAGCGGCATCTGGCGCCGCAGACGCTGAAAAAGCTTCTGATCCAGGAACTGATCGGCGAAGAAAAGAATCGCGGCGTCCTGGATATTATTAAGGGGAAAAACCGCAAGAAGGGAGGCAACGGCGATGTTTCGGGGTCATAAACTCATTACCTTGTTGATTTCTCTGATCGGCGCGGTCGTGCTCTGGCTCTACGTCGTTACCACGATCAAGCCGCAGACTGATTTTCCGGTCAGCTCGATCCCAATCAGCATCAGTGACAGTATGCTTACCGAACGCGGTCTGATTATCACCGCGCAGAGTCCGGAGATCCTACGGCTGGATCTCAGAACCTCCCGTGCAAACGTCGCCAAGCTGAATGCCGAAACGATTCGCGTCGTCGCAGACGCAAGCAGCGTCCGGGAACCGGGAGAAAAAAACCTGCCGTTCGTCGTTACCTTCCCGGATACCGTTCGCTCCGGTGACGTGGACATCCTGCGGAAAAGTGTCGATACCGTAACGATTACGGTGGACCGCCTGCAGCGTGCGACGTTTCCGATCGAGCTCAACTGGACCGGTTCTATGAAGGAGGGCTTCACGCCTGAGGTTTCGGAAAGTATCATCGATCCTGCCGAGGTCGTTGTGGACGGGCCGGAAAAGGAAGTTTCCAGGATCGCAAAGGTGGTCGTGGATTATGACGTCACCGACAAGGTTGAAACAGAAACCGTGAGCGCTCCGATCCGCTTCCTTGACGAAGACGGGGAAGAGCTGGAGTTTTCCGAGCTGACCAGCTTCAGTGTTACGCAGACCAACCTGACGCTGCCGATCCTGCGCATTAAGGAAATAACCTTAACGCTCGGATTCATCGAGGGCGACGGCGTCAGAAACGAAAACGCAGCATTTGAAATCACGCCGAAGACCATTCACGTCAAAGGCGCAGCCAGCCTGATCGACAGCCTGAGCGACACGCTTGAACTCGGACAGGTGAAACTCGCAGACATTCCGGAAAACTATTATGAAAACGAATATAACGTGAATAACCTGCTGAACCCCGGCGTCACCAATATGGGTGAGGAGACCGTAAAAGCGGTCGTCCGGCTGAGCGGCGTCAGCACCTTTATGATCGACGTTTCCGATATTCGACTGATTAACAAGCCCGATCCCATAAATTTTGATACCATTGTTACCACACCGACGGTCAAGCTGAGATTGCGCGGAAGCACCGAGCAGATCCAGGAGATCAAAAAGAACAAGAATAACGGCCTTTACGTCGAGGTGGATCTGGCCGCCTACAGTAACCAGACCGGCGCCTTCCCCGTGCAGGGACGTGTGGTCAAAGACAGCTTTGACGAAACTTATCCTTCTGTCAGCGTGAGCGAAAACGTGGAAGTCGGCGTGAAGATCATCCAACTCGTCGAAATTGAAGAGGAATAAGGGGCTCGTCCATGTTCGGTTACGTCAGACCGCGGCGGGATCTGCTGGCGCAAAGTGAGTTTGATGCCTACCACGCGGCTTACTGTGGGCTCTGCCGCACGCTGGGGAAGCAGTTCGGTTTTCGGTCCAGATTTCTGGTCAACTATGATATGACCTTCCTCTACCTGCTTCGCACGTCCGCTGCCGAGCCCAGCGGTGTGCGGAACTGTTGGTGTCCCGCCCGTGTCTGCGGTCGCCGCGCCTGCATGCAGGATGCGGAAGGATTCCTCCCGGCAGCGGCTTACACCGTGATTCTGAGCTATGAAAAGCTGCTGGACAACGTGCGGGACGAGAGTTTCCTGCGCAGCCTGCCGTTTCGAATTTTGACCCTGCTGTTTCGACGCGCTTATCGAAAGGCTTCCAAGCTGTTGCCGGACTTCGCTGCGCTGTGCGAGAGACAGCTTGCGGCGCTGCAGGAACTGGAAACTGCGCGCAGCCCTTCCATCGACGCCACGGCGGACGCTTTCGCCCGGATCGTTTCCGGCTGTGTGAACGATCTTTCGGATCCGGGGCTTCGACGGCCCATGGAGCAGATCCTCTATCACACAGGCCGCTTCCTCTTTCTGGCCGACGCGCTGGACGATCTGAAGGAGGACTGCGCGAAGGATGCCTATAATCCGCTTCGGTATCGCTTTTCCGTAAGCGGCGGCGCGCTCACGCAGGCAGATCTGGACTATCTTTCGCAGCTTACGGACAGTTCTGTGAACCTGGCCGGGGCGGCGTTGGAGTTGCTTCCCATGCAGGCAAACAGAATACTGCTGGAAAACATTATTTATTATGGGTTTCCCGCCGTATTCTTTGCTGTGAAAACGGGAAAATTTCAGGCAAGAGCATCCTTGTGGCATAACGAAAGACACAAAACTGATCATACAGGAGAATCAACATGAGGGATCCCTACGAGGTGCTGGGCGTCTCCCGCACCGCTTCAGACAGTGAGATCAAAACTGCATACCGGGATCTGGTCAAAAAATACCATCCCGACAACTACGCGAATAATCCACTGGCCGATCTGGCATCCGAGAAGATGAAGGAAATCAACGAGGCCTACGACGCCATCACCAAATCCCGCGGCGCGGGAAGCAGCTATCAGAGCGGCGGATACCAGAGCGGCGGCAATCAAAGCTACAGCTACGGCTATCAATCCGGCGGCAGCGCGAGCAGCCCTTATGCGCAGGTCCGGTCCTATATCAACGCCAACCAGTTGGATGCTGCGGATTCCCTTCTGAATACCGCACCAACCCGGGACGGAGAGTGGTACTACCTCAAGGGCACGATTGCCTACCGTCGCGGCTGGCTCGACGAGGCGCGGCAGCACTATCAGACCGCCTGCGCCATGGTCCCGTCCAACTTTGAGTATCAGAACGCGCTGCGCACGGTTCAGGGCGGCTATACCCCGTACCGGCAGACCAATTATCAGCGCAGCGATATGGACGAAGCGTGCAATCTGTGCAACGCGCTGCTTTGCCTGAACTGCCTTTGCGGCGGCGGAGGCTGTCGATGAGCCGGACCAAAAAACTGACGGTTTCGGCTGCGGTGACAGCGCTCTGTGTGATTTGCATGGCCGGTTCTGCGCTGCTCCCGCGGGTGAGCCTGTCGCTGGCGGCACTGGCCGGGATCTTTCCCGCAATTACGGTGATTGCCTGTGGATACGGCTGGGCGGCCGGGGCCTTTCTTGCAGCTTCGCTGCTGGCCCTGCTGCTTCTCCCCGATAAGACGGCGGCCGTCTGGTTTCTCTGCTTTTTCGGACACTATCCGATCTGGAAGGCGCTGATCGAGGGACTGCAAGCCAGAAGCGGTAAACCCGTGCTGTGCCGTTGTTTGAAAATCCTTGGCTTTTCGGCCTGCATGGCTCTGCTCTATCTGGCGTTTCATACGCTGTTCTCCAATGCGATTCCGCTTGACGTTTCCTCGATCCCGGCCGGCCCTTCCGTTCTGATTGCAGGGCTGCTGGCGGCTTTTCTTGTGTATGACTATGCCTTCTCCATTTTCATCGGCTTTTTCCGCGCAAAGGTCCTGCCGAAACTGAGATAGGCTGCAACGGCGGACGGCTGCGTGCTGTCCCATACGGGTTTGGATTTCGAACCCGAAACCATGAACCAAAGGAGCGAATTACTTTGATCAAAAGCATGACCGGATACGGTCGGGCTGTCGGTATGTTTGCGGACAAGCAGATTACCGTAGAGGTCCGTTCCGTCAACAATCGCTATCTGGATTGCACCGTGAAGCTGCCCCGGCTCTATGCGTTCTGCGAGGACGCCGTAAAGCAGGCGGTAAAGCAGTCTGTCAGCAGAGGCAAGGTAGACGTGTTCGTTACGGTTACCCTCACACAGAGCACGGACGTGCGTATCGCATTGAATCAGCCTGTGCTGGAAGGTTATCTTGCCGCCCTGCGGGCCATTGCGGAAGGGTATCCCGTCCGCGACGACGTCAGCGTCAGCACGCTTTCCCGTCTGCCCGACGTTTTCACCGTTGAAAAAACGGAAGAGGACGAGGATATGCTGAAAGAGCAGCTCCTTGGCGTCGTCGCACAGGCCCTGCAAGGCTATGATGAAATGCGCCGCGTCGAGGGAGAGGCTTTGGCCAGGGACCTGACCGCAAAGGCCAACGGGATTCTTGAGCGCGTATCCTTTGTGGAAGAGCGTTCGCCCCGTTCTGTGGCGGAGTACCGGGAAAAGCTCTACGCCAAGATGCAGGAGGTCTTGCAGTCCACCACGGTGGATGAAGCCCGAATTTTGACGGAGGCCGCAATCTTTGCGGACAAGGTTGCCGTGGATGAGGAGACCGTCCGGCTTCGCAGCCATCTGGATCAGCTCCGTGTCATGCTCAGCTCGGCCGAGCCGATCGGTCGGAAGTTGGATTTCCTGATGCAGGAGATCAACCGCGAGACCAACACCATCGGTTCGAAGTGTTCCGATCTCGAAATCGCCCGGACCGTGGTGGATATGAAGGCCGAACTGGAAAAGATCCGCGAGCAGATCCAGAACATCGAGTGAGTGAAGCGATGAAACTGATCAATATCGGATTTGGCAACTTGGTTTCCGCGCAGCGTTTGCTGTCCGTCATCAGTCCGGATTCCGCGCCGGTCAAGCGCTTGGTCCAGGAGGCACGGGACCGCGGCATGCTGATCGATGCCAGCTTCGGCCGGAAAACGAAGGCTGTCCTGGTGATGGATACCGATCACGTCATTCTTTCCGCGTTGGAGCCAAAAACCATTGCCAACCGTTTCCAGAATGAAAAAGAAGAGGAGCAAACGGATGAAGAAGGGTAGACTGATTGTAATTTCCGGCCCGTCCGGCGTCGGAAAAGGAACTGTGGTAAAATCGCTGATGGAGCGGGATCCGCAGGTAAGACTTTCGGTCTCTGCCACGACCAGGCCCATGCGCCCGAATGAAATTGACGGGGTCCACTATTTTTTCATCTCCCATGAAAAATTTGAGGAGATGATCGCGCAGGATCTTTTCCTGGAACACGCGCAGTACGTCGGCAACCGCTACGGGACGCCGGAGGATGCGGTCAACCGTATGCTGGAGGAAGGCTACGATGTGATCCTCGAAATCGAGGTTCAGGGAGGTCTTCAGGTGATGAAGCGCCGCCCGGATGCTATCTCCATTTTTATTGTGGCCCCATCCTTTGAAATCCTCGGCGGGCGGCTTCGCGGCAGAGGCGACACCGATGAGGAAAAGGTCCTGATGCGCTTGCAGCAGGCGCGGATGGAATATCTGGTCGCACCGCAATATCAATACATCGTTGTCAATGATCGGCTCGAGGACGCGGTTTCCGACGTGCAATCCATTCTCCGCGCCGAATCTCTCAGAACAAAACACCAACAGCATCTTTTGAAGGAGGCACTTTGATATGCTTTATCCCCCTATGAGTGAGCTTTTAACCCACATCGACAGCCGTTACCTGCTGGTCAACGTCGTTGCCCGCCGGGCTCGTCAGATTGCCATTGAGGCGAGGGACTTCGGAATTTCCCTGACGGACAAGCCCGTGACGCTTGCGATTCGTGAAGTTGCCGACGGCAAGCTGGCCGCCGAAGTTAAAAAGGAATATCTGCGGTAATCTGCCAAAGGCAGTGCCGGGAAACAATGCCATGATAGCCCAAATTGCTCTGGACGGTCTGATCTATGCCATAGACAAGCCCTACGCTTACGTCCTTCCGCCGATGCTCTGCGATGCGCGGCCGGGGTGCCGGGTCAGCGTTCCCTTCGGCGCGGGAAACCGCTTGCGGGAGGGAATCATCCTGGCGCTGGAAGAAGGGGAGAGCTCCGGCCTGAAATCCGTATCGTCTCTGCTCGATCCGGCGCCCGTTCTGTCCGATCGAATGCTGCGCCTGGCGGCCTTTGTGCGCGAACGTTATTTCTGCACCTTTTACGACGCCATTCGCGCCATGCTGCCCGCTGCGCTCTGGCTCCAGACCAAGGAAGTCTATGTTTTGAATCAGTTGCCTGAGGACTGGATCTCCCGCACGGACAAGGAGCCTTTGGGACAGAATCTTGTCAGCTTGATTCGCGACGCAGGCGGAAGGCTGCGGGACGACGCGCTGTTCCGGCAATGCGGCAGCGGGCCGGACGTTACCGAGACGCTGCGGCAGCTACGCAGCAGGGGCTGGATCAAAGCGGAAACAGAGCTCCAGCGGAAAAACAGTGATAAGACAGAACTGATTCTGAGCTGTATCGCTGATCCGGAGCAGATCGAAGCCCATTTGCGCCGCCGCGGCAAGGCTGCGCCGATGCAGCGGGCCGTGATGGAGCTCATGTCCACGGTCGGCGTAATTTCCCAAAAGGAACTGCAATACTTTACCGGCGCATCCGCGCAGACGGTGCGCGCTTTGGAACGCGCAGGGCTGATCCAAATTACCGTGCAGGAGGTCCTGCGCAGGACGCATATCGCGCCCTACAGCGGCGACGTCAGCTTCTCGCTCACAGCAGAGCAAAAGCAGGTGTTTGACGGCCTGCTTTCGCAAATGAATGCCCCGGAACCCGGAGCCGCGCTGCTTTTCGGCGTGACCGGATCCGGAAAGACAGCCGTCTATATCAACTTGATCCGACGTTGTCTGGAAACCGGAAAAAGCGCCCTTCTGCTTGTGCCGGAGATCGCGCTGACCCCGCAGCTTCTGAGCCTGTTCTCGGCCTGCTTTTGCGGAGAAATCGCCGTGCTTCACAGCGGCCTGCGTGTCGGAGAGCGCTATGACGAGTACAAACGCATTCTGCGGGGAGAGGCCCACGTTGTGATCGGCACCCGTTCTGCGGTCTTCGCGCCGCTGCAAAACCTGGGCCTGATCGTCGTCGATGAGGAACAGGAGCATACCTATAAATCAGAAAACAGCCCCCGCTACCATGCCAGAGAGGTGGCCCTTTATCGGGGCAGCCGGGAAGGCGCGCTTGTCGTGCTTGGTTCGGCTACGCCCAGCATTGAGACCATGTACCACGCGCAGCGGGGTGATTATACGCTTTATCGGCTTCCGGGCAGATTCAACGGCAGAGAGCTTCCGGCTGTTGAGCTTGTGGATATGAAGAAGGAGCTCTTAAACGGCAACGCGAGCGCTGTCAGCGGCAGGCTTCTTGACGCCATTCGGGAGCGAATTTTCCGAAAGGAAAAATCTATTCTTCTGCTCAACCGACGGGGAAGCAACCGTCTGATCCTCTGTGTGGACTGCGGCTTCGTTCCGTGCTGTCCGCGCTGCAGCGTGAATCTGACCTATCACATGGTCAACGAGCGGTTGATGTGTCATTACTGCGGCCACTCCCAGCCTGTTTTCAAACAGTGTCCGCAATGCGGCGGTCACCTGAAACGGGTCGGCATCGGAACCCAGCAGTTGGAATATGATTTGGAGAAGCTGCTTCCCGATGCAAAGCTTTTACGGATGGACGCGGATACCGTGACGCCGACGAATCCTCATGAGACGATGCTGACGCGCTTTGCAAAAGAGAACGTTTCCGTCCTGATCGGGACGCAAATGGTCGCAAAGGGATTGAACTTCCCGGACGTAACGCTGGTTGGCGTTGTGGATGCGGACGCCTCCCTCTATGTGGACAATTACCGCTCCGCAGAGACGACCTTCTCGCTGATTACGCAGGTAGTCGGTCGTTCCGGGCGTGGGGAGAAGACCGGCTCGGCGCTCATTCAGACGTTGACGCCGCGAAACCCCGTTTTATTGCAGGCCGCCGCGCAGGATTACGAGGGCTTTTATCAGTCTGAGCTCCCGCTGCGACGTCTGCGGAACTGTCCTCCCTTTTTTGATCAGATTCAGATCGGCTTCGTGGGCTTCCCGGAGCGTCAGGTGGAGGACTGTGCCCGCCGTTTTGCTCAGACGCTCTGGCGCGGTCTGGAAAACGCAGCGCTGCTTCCGCAGGTGGCCGATCTGCTGGGACCGGCTCCCTATGCAATCGCAAAGATCAACAATCAATTTCGATTCCGCCTGACCCTGGCCGCAAAAAATACCAAAATGCTGCGGCAGCTTCTCAGCGAGCTGGTGCGCGGGTTTTCCAAGGAAAAGGAAAGTCGCGGCGTCCGGGTTTTCGTGGATATCAACGGATACGAATAGGAGATTCACAATATGGCAACCAGAAATATCATCACCGAGGGAAATCCGACGCTTTCCAAGATCAGCCGCCCGGTCACGTCGTTTGACGACCGTCTGGCCATCTTAATCGACGATATGAAGGAAACGCTGGTCCAGGCCAATGGAATCGGTCTGGCTGCCCCGCAGGTCGGCGTGCTGCGCAGAGTGGTGGTCGTTGACCTCGGCGATGAGATCATCGAGCTCGTCAACCCGAAGATCCTCGAACAGTCCGGCGAGCAGGACGGCCTGGAAGGCTGCCTCAGCGTACCCGAACGCTTCGGCATGGTAAAGCGGCCCAACTTTGTAAAGCTGGAGGCGCAGGACCGGCACGGAGATTGGTTTGAATATGAGGGCGAAGAGCTGATTGCCCGCTGCTTTTGCCACGAGCTGGAGCATCTGGACGGCCATCTGTATACTGAACGCGCTTATCACATGCTCACGCAGGAAGAGTATGAAGACCTGGTTCGGCAGCAACAGGAGGAAGACGACGCATGAAGCTGGTTTTCATGGGGACGCCTGCCTTTGCCGCAACCTGCCTGGAAGCCGTCTTGGAAACTGAACACGAGGTTCTCGGCGTCTATACGAAGCCGGATACCCCGAAAAACCGCGGCATGAAAATGATCCCCTCCGAGGTCAAGCTTCTGGCGCAGGCGCACGGCCTGCCGGTTTATCAGCCGACGAGCTTCCGGGAGGAAGAGGCGTATGAAACGCTGAAAGCCCTCGCGCCCGATCTGATCGTCGTTGTTGCCTACGGCAAGATTCTGCCGCAGCGGATTCTGGATATCCCGCCTCTGGGCTGCATCAACATTCACGGCAGCATCCTGCCAGCCCTGCGCGGCTCGGCGCCGGTGCAGTGGGCGGTATTGAACGATCTTCCCGAGACCGGCGTGACTGCCATGTATTTGAACGCCGGAATGGATGAGGGCGATATGATCGACGTCCGAACCACGCCGATCGGCGTGTCCGAAACTGCCGGGGAACTGATGGACCGTCTGGCAGTCCTCGGCGCGGAGCTGCTTCGGGACACGCTTGGCGCAATTGCAGCGGGAACGGCATCCCGTACCCCGCAGGATCCCGCGCTTGCCAGCTATGCCCCGATGTTGACAAAAGAGCTCTCGCCGATTGCTTGGACCCATCCGGCAAAAAATATACTGGCACAGATCCGCGGCCTGAATCCCTGGCCCGCCGCCACGGCGAGCTTGGACGGCACGGAGTTCAAGATCTGGGAAGCGCGTCCCGTGGAATCCGGTGCTGACGCCGTGCCTGGCACGCCCCTTGCCCTGACCAAGCAGGGCCTGATCGTTGCCTGCGCTGACGGGGCGATTCTGATTACGAAATTGCAGGCACCCGGCGGAAAGGCCATGTCCGCCGCCGATTATTTCAGAGGCCATCCGATTCAACTGTCATAAAGGAGCTCGTCTATGTCTGCGCGTGACGCTGCGTTATCAGTTTTGATTGCCTGCCGCAAAAACGGCGCGTGGATGGACGCCGCGTTGAAGCAGCAGCTCGGGAAAGAGCGGCTTGACCGCCGGGACGCCGCACTGGCTACCAGGTTGTGCGCTTCTGTGATGCAGAACCGTCTGTTGCTGGACGAATGGATCGGCCGCTATTTGAAAGGCCGGCTTTCCGCACTCCAGCCTGCCGTTCTGGACGTCCTCCGACTGGCGGTCTGTCAGTTGCGATTCTTTGATAAGCTTCCGCCCTCCGCCGTTGTGGATGAGGCTGTCGAGCAGGCCAAACGGCTTACGAATCCCAGAGCCGCCGGACTGGTGAACGGACTTTTGCGTTCGATGCTGCGAGATCCCTCGCGGCTGAGCCTGCCCGAGGATCTGTCGATCCGATACAGCCATCCCCGCGCATTGGTCGAGCTTCTGCGTGATAACGTCGGAGCAGAGAAGCTTGAAGCCCTTCTGCAAAGCCACAATCAGGCGCCTGCTGTCTGCGCACAGCTCAATACGCTGCGGACGGATTCTGAGTCAGCGCGGAAAGCCTTTGAAACCGAGGGCATGGACGCCGTGCCGCATCCCTGGCTTCCCGATTGTCTGCTGCTTACCGGCGGCGGGATTGAACAGAGCGGGCCGTTCCGCGACGGATGGTTCTACGTGCAGGACCCTGCCGCGAAGCTGGCTGTCCTGGCGTTGGATCCTCAGCCCGGAGAGCGGATCCTTGACTGCTGCGCGGCCCCCGGCGGGAAAAGCTTTGCCGCTGCCATTCGCATGGAAAATCGTGGCAGCGTGACTGCCTGTGATATTCATCCGCATAAGATAGAGCTGTTGGAGGCCGGAGCCGTCAGGCTCGGACTCGACATTCTCTCCGCACAGCTTCGGGATGCCTCCGTGCTCCATCCGGAATGGGCCGGAAGCTTTGATCGGATCATCGCGGACGTGCCCTGTTCCGGGCTGGGCGTCATTCGAAAGAAACCGGATATCCGCTATAAGGAGCTTACTCCCACGGAACGGCTGCCAGAGGTTCAGCGCCGAATCCTGGAGGCCCAGGCTGCGCATCTGCGTCCGGGCGGGACGCTTGTTTATTCGACTTGTACGATTCTGCGTCGGGAGAATGAAGCGGTTGTGGAGGCATTCCTCGGTGATCACCCGGAGTTTTCTCCCGTTGCGCTGGATCTTCCTGGCATCGGCCACGTCGAAAACGGGATGAAAACGCTTTTGCCCTGCGAGGAAGAAACGGATGGATTCTTCATCGCCAAACTGTTCAAACGAAATGACTGAAATCAAGACACTGACCCTTTCCGAACTGAAAACTGCGCTGACGGAGCTCGGTCAGCCGGGGTTTCGTGCGAAGCAGGTCTACACCTGGCTTCACCGCGGCGTCCGTTCCTTTGAGGAAATGACAGATCTGCCGAAATCCCTGCGTCAGACGCTTGCGGAGTATTATCTCCTGACTGCGCCCGTTCCGATCCGTCGGCAGGAATCCAAGCTCGATGGAACGATCAAATATCTTTGGCAGCTCCATGACGACAACTGCGTGGAGACTGTTCTGATGCGTTATCACCACGGTAATACCGTCTGTATTTCCTCGGAGGTGGGCTGTGCGATGGGCTGCGCCTTTTGCGCCTCCACCATCGGCGGCCTGGTTCGCCGCCTTTCCGCCGGGGAGATGCTCGATGAAGTGATGTTCACCGAGCTGGATTCCGGGCAGCCGGTTTCCAACATCGTTCTGATGGGCATCGGAGAACCACTGGATAATTATGACAACGTCTGCCGCTTTCTGGAGTTGGTCAACAGCGGAGAGGGTATGAATATCGGCATGCGCCATATCAGCCTTTCCACCTGCGGGATCGTTCCGCGCATTCTGGAATTGGCGGAAAGCAAATTGCAGTTGACCCTTTCGGTCAGCCTCCATGCGCCGGACGACGAGACCCGCAGCAAAATCATGCCGGTCAATCGCCGCTGGTCTGTGGAGGAACTGCTGGACGCTTGCCGCAGCTATTACGACAAAACCGGACGTCGGATCTCGTTTGAGTACGCAATGATCCGTGACGTCAACGACAGTCCCGAAGCTGCTCGGCTTTTGCTTCGCAAGCTCAAAGGGCTTCCCGCACACGTGAACCTGATTCCGCTCAATCACGTGGAGGAGAGTCCGCTCAAGCCCAGCGACCGCGCTGTGGTCCTGCGCTTTCAGAAGCTTTTGGAGGAGCAGGGCGTGGCCTGCACCGTTCGCAGGACGCTTGGGAGCGATATTGATGCCTCATGCGGACAGTTGCGGAAAAAGCACGCGCAACAGGCGTCAAACCAATAACATCCTGCCGTGATTTCACACGGGGGGAAAGAAAGGAGCTGTTCCGTATGGAGGCTTGGGGCCTGACCGATCCCGGTCTGGTACGTTCTGAGAATCAGGATTATTATCTGCTGCAACAGCTCGGAGAGCATGATTTTCTCGCCGTCGTATGCGACGGCATGGGAGGCGCCAAATCCGGCAACGTGGCAAGCCGCCTTGCGGCAGAGGTTTTCGTTGAGGAGATTCGGCGCGGATACCGCTCCGGCATGAGCCAGGAGCAGGTGGATTTTCTGCTGCGCACCGCTGTGTCTATCGCCAATACCGCCGTCTATGAAAACGCCCAACTGAATGAAGATATGAACGGCATGGGTACAACGCTGGTTGCAGTGCTCGCCGTCGGGAAACGGGCCTATTTTGCCAACGTAGGCGACAGCAGAGGATATTTGATGAACCGACAGGGGATCCAACGGGTGACGATCGACCATTCCCTGGTGGAGTTGATGGTCCAGCGCGGAGAGCTGACCTCGGAACAGGCAAAGACATATCCGGGAAAGAATTTCATCACACGGGCCATCGGCACGGAAAAAACAGTTGAATGCGATCTTTACACCGCCGCCTTGCGGCAGGGTGACTGTATTCTGCTTTGCAGTGACGGCTTAACCAATCACCTGGCCGATCAGGAACTGCTGTTTGAGGTGATTCACGGAGTCAGAAAGCAGGATTGCTGTCAGCGCCTGCTGGGAATCGCAAAAGAACGCGGCGCGCCCGATAACGTGACCGTCGTTCTGATTGCCTACTGACCTGGAAGGGAGAATCATGATGGAAAAATACATTGGAATGATTCTGGACGGACGGTATGAGATTCTGGAGATTATCGGCGTCGGCGGCATGGCCGTCGTGTACAAGGCTGTCGATCACCGCCTGAACCGTCTTGTGGCTGTAAAAATCCTGAAAGACGACTATCTCAACGACGCGGAATTCCGCCGCCGTTTTCACGGGGAATCACAGGCTGTCGCCATGTTGTCTCACCCCAATATTGTCAGTGTCTACGATGTTTCAAAGAACGAAGGCGTGGACTACATTGTCATGGAGCTGATCGACGGCATCACGCTGAAGCAGTACATGGATCAGCGTGCGCCGCTCTCCTGGAGGGAAACGCTGCACTTCTCCATGCAGATCGCAAAGGCGCTGGAGCATGCGCACAGCCGAAGTATCATCCACCGTGACATCAAACCCCATAACGTGATGATCCTGAAGGACGGTAGCGTCAAGGTCGCTGACTTCGGCATCGCCCGAATCGCCTCCGCACAGAATACCCTGACCAAGGAGGCGCTTGGCTCCGTTCACTACATCTCTCCCGAGCAGGCCAGAGGCGCCAGAGTTGACAACCGTTCCGATATCTATTCTTTGGGCGTCGTCATGTATGAGATGCTGACGGGCCGCCCGCCCTATGACGGAGAAACTCCGGTCAGCGTAGCGATCCAGCATATCAACGGCACGCCGCTTTCACCCTCGCTGCTCAACAGCGATATCCCGACCGGCCTGGAACAGATCACCATGCACGCGATGTGCTCCGACCTGAACATCCGCTATTCCTCCATTACGGATATGCTGCAGGATATGGAGGAATTCCGCAAGAATCCGACCATTCGATTCACCTTCCTGCCCAACGGCAGCACCGCGAATACCGCCGGAAATTCCCGCGTTCAGCCCGCAAAGCAGCCGGTTTCTGACACAAGGCAGAAGGAATTGGAGCGGGAATATGAGCGCCAGGACCGGGAGGAACAGCGCAGACGGATCTGGATGATCGCGGCCATTTCTCTTGCTACGTTGGCCTTGATCGGTTTGCTGTTCCTGTTCATCGGAAACTCCGGCTCGGATACTCCCGTGGAAACCACAGAAGCAACAAAGACTACCGTTCCCAGCGAAGTATTTGTCCCACAATTGATCGGACAGATCTACGATGAGATTCCGCATGATAAATATCCCTACGTCAAGCTGATTTCCAACGAGAGCTCGTACGTTTACAATGATAAATGGCCTGCAGGCGTTGTCTGTGATCAGCGGCCGGCTGTCGGAGAGAAGGTCACGCCGGGAACGGAGGTTTTCGTCTATATTTCTTTGGGCGAGCAGACCGACAAAATGCCGAAGCTCGAAGGATATTCTGCGGAGAACGCAAACAGCCTGCTCAAAGCGCTCTCAATTCAGCTTACCATCCTGAGCGACAAGGAATACAGTGACAAGATCCCGGAGGGGCGGGTGACCCGTACAGATCCGGAGCAGGGAACAGAGCTGAGAAACGGACAGGTCGTGACCATCTACATCAGCATGGGAAAAGAAATCAAGACCCAGAAAGTTCCTGCCGTGGAAGGTGCGTCGCTTTCCAATGCAACGGCTGCCATTAACGGCAGAAATCTGGAGATCAGCGTCGAAGAGGATTTCAGCAGTAAGGTGCCCGCAGGGTACGTGATCTCGCAGTCCCCGGAGGCCGGTACCGAGGTGGAAGAGGGAAGCGTCGTCAAGGTTGTCGTTTCCAAAGGCAAGCAAACGGTCACGCTTGGCAATTACGTCGGCTCCACGGATTCGGATGCGATCGAACAGATCAAGGCGCTGGGCCTCAACGCCAAGAGCGAGGGAGAGTACAGCGAGACTGTCCCGGCCGGAAAGGTGATCCGTCAGTCCCCGAACGCGGAGGAAGAGGTCATGCCCGGCAGTACGGTGGTGCTTACCGTATCTCTCGGCCCGACGCCGCCGCCTCCGACCACGGCCCCGACGGAGCCCTCCAGCGAGCCGACGGAGCCCTCCAGCGCGCCCACGGAGCCCCCTTCACAGAACAATCCCTGACGTGGAGATTGGACATGGAGCAGATAAAAGGCATTATCATCAAGGCCCTGTCCGGATTCTATTACGTGTCTTCAAACGACCGGATCTATGAATGCCGCGCCAGAGGAAAGTTTCGTAAAACAGGGGAGTGTCCCCTGGTCGGAGACTGGGTTACCATTCTCCCGGAAGGAGAGGAGAATGGTATTGTCGCAAGCATTCTGCCCAGAAAAAACAGCTTTTTGCGGCCTGCTGTTGCGAATCTGGATGCGATAGTGATTCTGGCGTCCTGTTCGATTCCCGTCACAGAGCCCTTCCTGATCGACCGTATGACGGCCATTGCAATCCGGCAGGGCGTATATCCGGTGATCTGCGTGAACAAGACGGACCTCAGTGCACCGGAGCCGCTTGCCGATATCTATCGCATTGCAGGCTTCTCCGTGGTCTGCACCAGCGCGGAAACAGGAGAGGGAATCGAGACGCTCCGCAGCATGATCCGCGGGAAAACCGTTGCCTTTACCGGCAACTCCGGCGTCGGAAAAAGCGCGATTCTCTCCCGCCTTTGTCCGGCTCGCCTGATAGAGACAGGCGAGGTTTCTCAGAAGCTTGGACGCGGCAGACATACGACCCGGCACGTGGAGCTGTATCCGCTCGGGGAAGAAACCTATGCCGCGGATACGCCCGGTTTTTCCTCCTTTGATCTCGAACAGATGGAGGCCATTCCCAAGGAGGAACTGGAAAGTCTCTTTCCCGATTTCCACCCCTACCTGGGCCGCTGCCGTTTTCCGGACTGCTCTCACAGAAAGGAACCGGACTGCGGCGTGTTGGAAGCGGTCCGAAACGGACAGATCTGTCTTTCCCGCCACAAAAGTTATTTACGGCTGTATGAAGCAGCCATGCAACTCAAACCCTGGGAGCAGAAATAGACGCATGATCCCGCTGCCTTCCGCATAGATTATAACGGAAGGCGGTGGGATCATGTTTTTTTGCAATCGTTTGCTGTGCCGGCCACTGCTTTGGGCCGGCGCGGCTTTTTTGATTTCCGCGCTGATCGGCTCATTCTGGATCAGCTTTCTCCTTGGCGGATTGCTGATTACGCTTGCCCTGCTGTCTCGATGACGGAAAGCACGGCGTTCGGGACATGTTCCGATCTGTACGCGCATAAGAATAAACAGGACTTACAAGGAGGAAGCAGAAATGGATCTTCATTTTCACGCGCAGACAGTCAGCTATCTGGCAGAGAAGCGCTACGATGGGCTGAAACAGGAACAGACAGGGGAGATTACGGTCCCGGAAAACCTTCCGGAGCTTGGAAGAGTCGTGGACTGTTTCGGGACTGTGCTGGTGCAGAACAGAACGGCGGAAAACGGAAGCGTAACGGTTTCGGGCGGGATTCAGACCGGTGTACTCTATCTGCCCGCGGACGGAGAACGCTTGGAGCGGCTGGAGCTTTGGATCCCGTTTACCGTCACGAAAAAGATTCCCGTTCAGCAAGATGCGATTGTGCATTACTGGGGCTGGCTGCGCTCGATCGACGCCAGATTTGTGAACAGCCGGAAGCTGCTGATCCGTGCGGACCTGGGCAGCGAAATAATCGTGCTTACCCCGACGACACTGGAATTACAGCAGTTGGACGAGTGCCCCGCCGGCTTGATCCTCAAAACGGATACCTATCAGCTTCGCCTGCCCCTGTGCGCCGCGGAGAAGGAAGTCCGTATTGCGGACGAGGTACTCATGCCGGAGGAAGGATTGGGGATCGATCGGCTTTTGAAGGCTCAGTGCTGGGTGGAACTCGGAGATCGCCGGGTGATGGGTGACCGTGCGATTTTTCAGGGGGAACTGAAGCTTCGCGTAATGGGCCTCACGGAAGACGGGGAATTCTATGCCTGGACCGGTGGGGTGCCGTTCTCTCAATATGCAGATCTGGATTGCTCGATGGATGAGGAAACACATTTGTCCATTCAGCCGATTTTGAGCCGTGTGGAGATCGACACGGACGGACAGCCGGACAGCCGACGTCTGCTCGTGAACGTCAGCTTTACCGCGCAGATGGTCTTATGGGGTGACGTCCCGGTCTGCCTGACACAGGATGCTTACGCGATTGGCATTGAATTCCACCCGGAATGGCAGAACTGTGAGCTCTCCCCCTGCCTGGATACGCTGGAAACAGATATTACCCAGAGCTTGGATCTTCCCGCGGATGCGGTAAAGCTTCTGGACTGGACGGTATTCCAGGACCGCGAACCGGCTGGGTCGGAAGAAGCCGGCGGCAATCTTTCCGTAAACGTGCTTTATTATGATGCGGACCGACAGATTCAGAATAAGCTGCTGCGCCGGAATTTGCACCTGACAAAGCAGTCGGATGCTTCTGCTGACTGGCGTTGGAATCTCCTGCCTGGGGATAGCAGACAGCAGGGCGGACAGCTTGTTGTTCCGCTGAAGGCGCAGCAGTGCTTCTGCCAGACAAAAGCCATGCGAAATCTCGCCGGTGGATCGTTGACGCCCAAGACCGGCATCGAAGGACCGTCGCTGATTGTCCGGAAGACATCCGGGGATCTGTGGGAGATTGCGCGGGACAACGGCAGCACGGTTCGGGCCATTCAGATTGCCAATGATTTGGATCAGGACGCAATACCGGAAGAACGTCTGCTGTTGATTCCCGTCGGACGCGGCGTGTTAAGCATGGAGGAGGTCTCGGAATGAATCTGTATGAGGATATGCGACGCCGCACGGGCGGCAATGTCTACGTGGGAGTAACGGGGCCGGTTCGAGTTGGCAAATCCACGCTGGTCAAACGGATGATGGAGGAGATGGTCCTGCCGAACATCGACGATGAATACGCCCGGGAGAGGGCACGGGACGAGCTGCCCCAATGCGGCTCGGGAAAAACGATTATGACGGCGGAACCGAAGTTCGTTCCGGAAGAAGCCGTGGAAATTTCCCCGGACGGACAGACGAGATTATCCGTTCGACTGATCGACTCGGTCGGATATATGATCCCCGGCGCAATCGGCGCAACGGAGGATGGAGCGCCGCGAATGGTTACGACGCCCTGGTTCGACCATGAGATCCCTATGACGGACGCCGCTGAGCTCGGAACGAAAAAGGTGATGGAGGACCACTGCACCGTCGGCCTCGTCGTGACTACGGACGGGACGGTGACAGACATCCCGAGAGAAGACTATACGGCGGCGGAGGAACGCGCCATTCGTGATATGCAGGCGACCGGAAAGCCGTTTATCGTTCTGCTCAACTCTGCAGAACCGGAATCAGCGGAAACCGAGGCCTTGGCCAAGCAAATCGAATCAAACAGCGGAGCTTCGGTTCTGGCCGCAAATTTGCTGACGCTGGGAAGGGGAGACGTCGTTCGAATTCTTTCAGAGCTGCTCGGACAGTTTACACCGGATCATCTGGAATTCGAGTTCCCGTCCTGGTTTGACGTATTGGAGCCGGAGCATCCCTGCAAGCAGGAGATTTTTCGGACGATTCGAGCGGCTGCGCCGGAGCTGGAACGCGTCTGTCAATCCGCAAAGCTCTCCGAATCGCTGGAAGCATTGAACAGCATCTCTCGCTGCGCTGTTTCAGAGATCGATCTCGGCACAGGGACGGTACGGTATTCGGTCGGCCTTCCGGAAGCATTGTTCTATGAAATCTTGTCGGAGCGTTCCGGCGTTCAGATGAAAAACGACGGGGATCTGCTCCGCACGCTGTCCCGTTACGCGGAGATCCGCGAAGAGCATGAGCGCCTTCGCGCTGCATTGGATCAGGTGCAGAGTACAGGATACGGCATCGTCATGCCGATCCGGTCTGAGCTCAGCTTGCAGAAGCCTGAGTTGATCAAAAAGGGAGGCGCCTGGGGCGTGCGCATCCAGGCCGGCGCGCCCTTTATTCACCTGCTGCGGGCCAATCTTTCCGCAGAACTCAGCCCGATCGTCGGCAGCGAAGACCAAGCCAGAGAATTGGTCCAGCGTTTGACAGCGGAAGGGGAGAACGACACCGAAAGCGTCTGGGACAGCAATCTCTTCGGCAAGACCCTGTATGAGCTGGTCAACGAACGAATGAACGCCAAGCTGACCGAGCTGCCCGAGGACGCACGCTTGAAGCTGCGCCGTGCGCTGGAACGGATTGCCGACGAGGGTGCCAACGGATTGATTTGTTTGGTTCTATAAGCATTGATTCTGTCAGGTTCAGGAAATACAGCTTGCATTCCGTCCGATTGTGGAGTACAATAACGGTGTAACCAATCAATGGCCGTATTATGCGCCACATAGGAAAGGATGGAGATCGCTTTGAAACCCTTTGCTAACCTGACAATTCCTGAAAAGGAAGCGCTTCGCAAGTCTCTGCGGGAGGATTTTGACCGCGTCTGCGAAAAGAAACTGAAGCTGAACATGGCCCGCGGCAAGCCCGGCAAGGAACAGTTGGATCTCGTCTCCGGGATCCTGACGGTTTTGACCGATCCGAAGGACTGTGTCAGCGATGGGCTGGACGTCCGCAACTATGGCAATTTGTCCGGTCTTCCGGAAGCAAAGAAGCTCTTTGCTGAAATTCTGGACTGCAAGCCGGAACAGTGCTTTATCGGCGGCTCCGCCAGCTTGCAGCTCATGTATGATTTGATCGCGAAGGCTTATACCCACGGCCTGCAGCACAGCGCCCGGCCTTGGTCCAAGGAGCCTGTGGTCAAGTGGCTTTGCCCGGCGCCCGGCTACGATCGTCATTTTGGCATCTCCAAGAGCTTTGGCATGGAGTTGATTCCCGTTTCCATGACTGCCGAGGGTCCGGATATGGACCTGGTGGAGGAATTGGTGAAGGATCCTGCGGTCAAGGGTATCTGGTGCGTACCCAAGTATTCCAACCCCCAGGGCATCGTCTATTCTCAGAAGACCATTGCTCGGTTTGCAGCCCTGCGTCCCGCTGCGCCTGACTTTGCGCTGATGTGGGATAATGCCTATTGCATCCACGAGGTGTTTGGCGAATATCTGCCCTTCCCGGATATCCTTCGGCTCTGTGCCGAGGCCGGCAATGCGGACATGGTTTATGAGTTCGCCTCTACCTCCAAGGTCACCTTCCCCGGCGCAGGCATCAGCGTCATGGCGACGAGCGAGGCCAACCAGAGCTATTTGCAGAGCCTCATTACCTATCAGGTCATCTCTTACGACAAGGTGAATCAGCTCCGCCACGTTCGTTATTTGAAGGACAAGGCGCATACCATCGAACTGATGGCAAAGCACGCAGAGATTCTGCGTCCCAAGTTTGCCTGCGTTCTGGATACGCTGGAAAAGGAAATCAAGCCTCTCGGCCTTGCAAGCTGGGAATCTCCCAAGGGCGGTTATTTTGTCTCTGTGAACACGCTGCCCGGTCTTGCCAAGCGGACTCTGGAGCTTTGTGCCCAGGCCGGTGTAACCATGACTGCTGCCGGCGCAACCTATCCCTACGGGAAGGATCCGGCTGACAGCAATATCCGTATCGCGCCGAGCTATCCCGGCCTCGAGGAACTGCAGCAGGCAATCGAGATCTTCTGCCTCTGCCTGAAGCTTGCCGCCCTGGAGCAGGAAGGTTGATCGTACTTAGAAAGAGTATTGCTTATGGAACAAAGTGAGAAGCAACGAGACTTCCGGTGTCTGAGCGCCGCCGTTCTGAAGTGGACGGCCATCCTTACGATGCTGATTGACCACGTGGGCGCTGCGGTCCTTGCCGGCCTTGCAAAGAAACGCCATGGCTGGGGCGTCGGAGTGTTCAGCCGGGATTTTTATTACGCGACGCGGGTCATCGGTCGAATTGCATTTCCCATTTTTTGCTTTTTACTGATTGAAGGCTTGTTCCACACCCGCAGCCGCTGGAAGTATTTGTTTCGGCTCGGCTTGTTTGCGGTAATCTCCGAGATCCCCTTTGATCTTGCTTTTCACGGGAAATGGTGGGATTATGCAGGCGGTCAGAACGTCTTCTTCACGCTTTTGATCGGGCTTGCAGCCTGTGCCACGTGGGAATGGCTGACGAACGGGAACGATCCGAACTGTCATCCGCAGTTCGGTTTGGCCGCAATGCTGTTTGCGATCGGCGCTGTCGTGACGGCGGAGTGGCTGGATACCGATTACGGCGGCCTCGGGGTATTGCTGATTCTCGTGATGTATCTGCTTCGGGAGAGACCCTTTGCGAGAGATCTGCTGAGCTTTGGCGTTCTTTACCTGATGTTTCGGATTTCCGGCTCCCATTGGATCGAGGTGTTCGGCGCGCTGAGCTTCCCGCTGTTTCATCTGTACAACGGTCAGCGCGGTCGGCAGAACAAATACTTCTTTTATATCTTCTATCCGGCGCACCTGCTGCTTCTTGCGGGTATTCTTGCACTTATGATCCGATTCCGCGCAGGTTTATGAAACAAGCGCTGCACGAATCCATGAATTCATCCCGTTTCGTCCCCTGCGGAGAAAAGAATTGCTCCGCAGGGGACGTCTTGTCTTGCATTCTATGCTGTTTTATGGTATCATAACCCGGAGGTGATACAGATGCCACAGAACGAAAATTCCAAAGAGCAAATGAATCAGATTGAGCCGGAACGCTTCGACGATGCGGATCCTGCTTTGATGCGGGAGGATCCGGAATATGTGGAACGCCCGAGAAGTACCCGGATCTTTGCGTGGGTACTTTTGATTTTGGTCGTCACCGGCGTGATCCTTTACTATCTCTGGATCGCAGGAATCCTACATGTATAAGATGCGGATCTTGGGCATTGACCCGGGGTATGCCACCACCGGGTTCGGACTTCTGCAGACGGAACCGGCAGGAGTTCGCCTCTTGCAATACGGTGTGATCACAACGCCGAAGGAACTGCCGTTCCCGAAGCGTCTTGAGATCCTTTATGATGATCTGTTGCAGCTTGTGAAGGAGACCACTCCGGACGCTGCCGCTGTCGAAGAGCTCTTCTGGGGACATAATATTACCACGGGTATCGGCGTTTCCCACGGCCGCGGCGTGATTCTGCTGGCCTTGACCAAGGCAGACGTTCCGATCTTTGAATATACGCCCATGCAGGTCAAGCAGGCTGTCGTCGGCTATGGCAAGGCAGAGAAAAGGCAGGTCATGGACATGACCCGCCGGCTTCTGCACATGGAACAGGTCGCCCGTCCGGACGATGCAGCGGACGCAATCGCCATCGCCCTGTGTCACGCCAGATCCCAAACCTCTCTGCTTACCCGCTTACATGCTGAACAAAAGGAGTAATCCAAAATGTTCTATTATTTGAATGGAAAAATTACGGTTCTCGAAGCCGGACTTGCTGTTGTGGACTGTGCCGGCGTTGGCTACGCTTGCCATTGCAGCAGCTATACCCAGTCGAAGCTTCGGATCGGCGAGGAGCACAGACTCTATACCCACGTGAACGTCAAGGAGGACGCTTTTGATATTTACGGCTTTTCCGGCAGGGAAGAGCTGCGCCTGTTTGAACAGCTTACCGGTATCACCGGCGTCGGTCCTGCTTCCGCGCTGGCGATTCTCTCCGTCCTGTCTC
Organism: uncultured Clostridia bacterium; assembly: GCA_946411475.1. Lineage (GTDB taxonomy): Bacteria > Bacillota > Clostridia > Oscillospirales > Oscillospiraceae > JAFRPC01. The sequence continues at coordinate 26,040 of CAMKED010000016.1, forward strand.
CGGATCAGCTCACGCTTGCAATCATGACCGGGGATGAAAAGTCCATTACCCGTGCAAAGGGAGTCGGCGCAAAAAGCGCAAAACGGATTATTCTGGAGCTCAAAGATAAGATCGGCGGTACGCTGGATTTCTCAGCGGGTTCCGACGCTTCGGCCGTGCCGACGGTTTCTGCCGACGGAAGCCGCGTCGCGCTTGCAACTGCCGCACTTGCGGAGCTTGGGTATTCTCAGTCCGAGGCAGCCTCTGCGCTGAAGGGCGCGGACGCCGACAAGATGAGCGTGGAAGAACTGGTACGCTACGGTCTGCGGGCAATGGTGATGAGGTGAGAAAACAAAAATGAGTATCGATTATTCGCAGGACTACGAAGCGCCTGTTGTGACGGCATCCGTGACGCCACTGGACGAGGGAGAAGTGTCTCTGCGCCCGAAAACGCTGCGGGATTATACGGGCCAGGAGAAGGCCAAGGAAAACCTTGCAGTCTATATCGAAGCGGCCAGACGCCGAAACGAGCCTTTGGACCACGTTCTGCTCTATGGCCCTCCGGGACTCGGCAAGACGACGCTGGCCGGTGTCATTGCCAACGAGATGGGCGTCAATATCCGGATCACCTCCGGCCCGGCCATTGAAAAGCCTGGCGATCTGGCTGCGCTTCTGACAAATCTGAATCCCGGCGACATTCTGTTTATTGACGAGATACACCGTTTGAACCGTGTCGTGGAGGAAATACTATATCCGGCAATGGAGGACTTTGCCATTGATATTATCGTAGGCAAGGGACCAAGCGCAAATTCAATCCGCTTGGATCTGCCCCGCTTTACGCTGATCGGCGCCACCACGCGGGCAGGACAGCTTTCCTCTCCGCTGCGGGACCGTTTTGGCGTTGCGCTCCGGCTGGAGCTTTACCAGACCAAAGAGCTTGCAAAAATCGTCACAAGATCCGCCAATCTTTTCGGCATGCAGATCGACCCGGACGGCGCAAGAGAAATTGCATCCCGGAGCCGTGGCACACCCCGTATTGCGAACCGTATTTTACGAAGGGTTCGTGACTATGCGCAAATCTACTACGACGGCGTCATAACTGCCGAGGCGGCGGCGCATGCGCTGGAAAAACTGGAGATTGATGCGCTTGGGCTTGACCGGATCGACCATCGGATGCTGCGTGCCATCATTGAAAACTATGGCGGCGGTCCCGTCGGTTTGGAGACTTTGGCTGCCACGATCGGGGAGGAAGCAGTTACGCTGGAGGACGTCTATGAGCCATATCTGATGCAAATTGGGTTCCTCTCCCGCACGCCGCGCGGACGCTGTGTCACACAGCTTGCATACGACCATCTTCAAATTCCGTTCATGGGACAGCAGTCTATGAAGTTGTGATTCAAATATGCAAAATCAATATACATAATATTCATTGTAAATTTATAAATATTATGAATTTTTTGTAAAGTCGCTTGCTGATTTAAAAAAATTTATTGACAGAATTTGATTGCGTGGTATAATACTTTTCGGATCATACATAATAAAGCTAAAGCATACAGTGATTCTATTTCAGGCACGATTACGGTTTTGCTTCCGGACCGGAATACCGATCAGACGTTCAATCTTCGTGTCATTGCCCAGTGAATTATTTGCGAGTATCGTATCGGATTTGTTACTGGGCCGCTTTTTCCCGGCGAAAACGGTGATCCCGTTTAGCATATTCTAATTTTGCCCATGTTCGCGAAAGAATTGGACAGGCAACCAAAAGAGAGGTATTTCCCATGTTCGAAGACAAGACTTTAGTTTGCAAAGAGTGCGGTAATGAGTTCGTTTTCACTGCCGGCGAGCAGGAATTCTACGCTGAGAGAGGCTTCCAGAACGAGCCCCAGCGCTGCAAGGCTTGCCGTGACGCTCGCAAGAACGCTGTCCGTGGTCCCAGAGAGTTCTTCACCGCTACCTGCGCCGCTTGCGGCAAGGAAGCTCGTGTTCCCTTTGAGCCCAAGACTGACCGTCCTGTGTACTGCAGCGAGTGCTTTGCAAAGATGAGAGAGAACGGCTGAGATGATCAGCTTTGCGGCATCCGGGTTTCGGATGCCGCTTCTCTTTTTGTAATGTGTATGCTTTGCTTTGCTTATTGATTTGTAGGTTTGTCAATCATACTTTACAGTCTGGGAAAGAATAAAGAACGTCC
>CAMKED010000017.1 GCA_946411475.1 uncultured Clostridia bacterium
GGGCGGTCTTGCCATGTTCCTCTATGGCATGCGTCTGATGGGTGACTCTCTGAAGGAAAGCTCCTCCGGTACGCTGAAGATCGTGATGGGCCGTGTGACAGACAACGCCGTAAAAGCTTTTCTGCTCGGCGTTATGGTCACTGCACTGATTCAGTCCTCCACCGCAACCATTGTCATTACCGCCGGTCTTGTCAGTGCCGGAATCCTGACGCTGCACCAATCGATCGGCATTATTGTCGGCGCCAACGTCGGCACCACTGTAACCGGTCAGATCATCCGTCTGCTGGATATCGACGGCTCCGGTTCTTCGTTTCTGAAAGTGCTTCAGCCATCCACACTGGCTCCGATTGCGCTGATCATTGGCATTGTGCTGATCATGGGCAGTTTCTTTCAGAACGCCAGAACCGTTGGCAATATCGCCATCGGCTTCGGTATTCTTTTCTCCGGACTGCTGAACATGTCCGGCGCAGTCAGCTCGTTGGCGCAGTCCGATACTGTCAACAAGCTGTTTGTTGAGCTCGGCGACAGCCCCGTGCTGGGCTACCTCGCCGGCGCAGGCGTCGCCTTTGTGCTGCAAAGCTCATCCGCTACCATCGGTATCCTGCAAGCCTTTTCCGCCACAGGGATGTTTACATTTAAGTCTATCTATGCAGTCATCGTCGGCGTCTATCTGGGCGACTGCGTCACAACGGCAATCGTCTGCTCGATCGGCGCCAAGCCGGATGCCCGTCGCGTTGGCATCGTGAACATCCTGTACAACCTGAGCAAATCTGTGCTGGTTCTGGCCGGTGTTTTGATTATTCACGGTACCGGCACGCTGGACAGTCTTTGGAATAGAACTGTCAATTCCGGTATCATTGCAAACACCAATACGGTTTTCAACCTGAGCAGCGCCATTGTACTCCTGCCTATGCTGCGCATATATGAAAGGCTCAGCCATAAGATCGTAAAAGATCCGATTGCACCGCAGCAGCCGGAAAAGGAAAGTCGTTTCAAGTCGGTTGTGGACGCGCTGAACCCCGTCTTCTTCGATACGCCGGCCCTTGCGTTCCAAAGCTGCTACAATCTGCTGCTGAGTGTTTTATCCGCAGCAAGATCCAACATTGAAAAATCGTTCAGTCTTTTGGTCAAGTATGATGAGGCTGTTCATAACGAGATTCTGGCCGACGAGGATGAAATCGACCGGATGACGGACAACGTCAGCAAATACCTGGTTCGCTTTCTGCCGCACCTGCAGAATGAGTACCACGTTTCCATCATGGACCAGTATTTCAAGGTTACTTCCGAGTTCGAACGCCTGGGAGATCACGCCGTAAATATCGCATCGCACGCTGCCGCCCTTCACCGCAGCAACACCACACTGTCCAAGGATGCACTGTCCGAGCTTGCCGTGTTGGAAAGCGCCATCATACAGCTTTTGGATGAGTCAGATCACACCTTCCGTCGGCGCGACGTGGTCACAGCCCGTCAGATCGAACCGCTCGTTCAGGTGACAAAGGATCTGATCGTGGTCCTGAAGCAAAATCATCTCAAGCGCATTCGCACCGGAGAATGCAGCGTCCTTTCAAACGCTACTTTTTCCGACCTTCTTATTGAATTTCAGCGGATCGGCGACGTCTGCTCCAACGTCGGCATTGCCACCATCGTCCGCGTTCATCCGGAACTTGCGGACCACGAGCACTTGTACTTTGACCAACTCCATGAGGGCGGCGACGAAGTCTTTGACACCGCCTACCAGCGGACGCACAAGCGCTATTTTGCACTACTTCCCGGCGCGAACGTATCTGCGGAATAGCTGCATTGCGGTTTTCCGCAACGGATTCGGACTTTCAGTAATAAGGCGAGAAATCGTTGATAATCAACGGTTTCTCGCTTTTTCTTGTTATTCCATTCTTTTGGGGGTTGTCCTTTGTTTTTTGGTTTATATCGTTTTATTTCAAAGCGGCAAATCCGGAAATAAGTCTGGGATTTGCCGCCTTGTGAGTATGAACACGGGAAATCAGTTTTATACCATCCGTGCCTTTTTCATTCCGCGATTTTCAGGGCCTCGACCATGTCGATTTTCTTGTTCTTCCGGGAAACCATCCAACCCACCAGCAGGGAAGTTCCGAAGGTCAGCAGCACCGAAACGACGTAGGTCAGCGGGCCGAGCATCAGCTTCAACTCGTACTCTCCTGCCAGCGCGTCCAGCAGCCATTGCAGCACGCCCACACCTGCGGGCAGGCCCACCAGCACGCCCACCACTGTCAGCCAGACGTTCTGGGAAATCAGCAGCCTGCCGATGGCCTTGTCCCGGAAGCCCAGCACCTTCAGGGTTGCCAGCTCGCGATAGCGCTCCACGTAGCTCATGATACCAAGATTGTACAGAACTACGATGCCGAGGATTACGGCGGCAATCACCAGGATAATCACCATCGCGTCCATGATCTGCACAAAGCTGTTGAAGCTCTCCATGAGCTGGGCCTGATCCTGCCGCCCGGTAATCAGATCGGATTTTCCGATCTCCGACGCGCTGCGGTTCGTGTAGATTGCCGTGGGTGTGTACCTAATACCCAGCCGATCCGCCAGCCCGTCGGTCATGGTGATGCTTTCGGTCATGATGGAGCGGTTGTAGCCCAGCACCTTGGCTGTGTAGCTCTGATCGGAACCGTAGGGGGAAAAGGTGATGCTGTCTCCGATCTTCGCCCGATCCGCCAGCCGCAGGCAGAGATAGACGCCCTCGTCCGAAAGCGCGATCCGCCGGTTGTCCTCGTCGATTACGTTGAACAGTCCGTGATCATTGTGAATGACGTCCAATGTCACGGTGTCCCCGTCCAGGCTGATGCCAGAGAGGGATTCCCAGTCGCCGTCCAACTCCGCAGCCAGCGCCTTGGCCTGCGCGGGATCAGCCGCCTCATTCAGGTTGACCTTGGTGGTATAGGTGGAGATTTCGTTGTTCAGCAGGTCGAGGAAGCCCGCCATCGTGTCGCGCATACCGAGGCCGCCCACCAGCAGGACCATACAGCCGATGATACCCACAAGGGTCATGGCAAGGCGGCTCTTGTGCCGGGAGAGATCCCGCAGGTTCCATTTCGTGCCGAAGCGCGTGCGTTCAAAGAGCCTCGTGCGCTCCAGCAGGCTCTTCTTCATCTTCTTCGGCGTATAGGGTCGCAGGGCGTCCGCCGCGGTGTCCCTGAGCTGACGGCGCACCGACAGGAAGCTGATCAGCGTCAACAGGCCGACGGTTCCGGCCAGCACCGGATAGCAGAAGGCCGGGACGGCGGCAGACCAGTCCGGCATGTCAAAATATGTACCCATCATGCCGTCCTCGCTCATGACCAACTTGCAGAGCCAGTACCCGAGGCCGCAGCCAAACGCCGAGCCCACCAGGCCAATGAACAGGCCGTAGGCCGTATAGTGTAGCAGAATACGCCGGTTCTTAAAGCCGAGTGCTTTGAGGGTTCCGATTTGCGTCTTCTCCTTGGCGGCCACGCGGTGCATGGTCGTCACCATGGTCAAAATCGCAATAGCGAGGAACAGCACCGGCAGCACGGAGCCCATGGCCTTGCCCTCCGTGGCCTCGCCCATGGCCTCCTTGTAGACCACGTGGTCGTCCTTGGAGACCACCATGATCGTCTTGCCCAGGGCCTTTGAGACAGCCTCCTCCAATTTCTTTTTGTCCAGCTTGGAGATCAGATTGATCTGGGTGAAGGCTCTGTCAAGCGCAAGCTCCTTCATTGCGTCCGGCAGACCTTCCCCAACGGCAGCCTTCAACTTTGCAGGCGAGAGATAGGCGTAGCCGAAGGAGCTGTAATCCAGCATGAGCTGATTGCTGTCCGCAACACAGATCATGTGTTCGCCCGCCTTAATCAGGCCGACGACCTCTCCGCTGATGGTGAGATTCTGATAGGACAGGGAAAGCGTATCGCCAACGGAAATACCGTTCGCGGCGGCATATTTGTCGGAGAGCCAGATTCCCTCCTCTTCCGGGTCGTATTCCTTCCCCTGCATGAGCACGAAGGTCGAGACGTTGTAGTCCTCAGAGACGTCCACGGCCAGCGCCTTGTTCGTCGCCCCCTCCACATCGAGGTTGACGGAGAGATAGCGGGTCGCAGCGTCGACGCCATCGATCGCAGCGACGGCCTCCAGTTCCTCCCGCGTGAAGCCGTTCTGGGAATACAGACGATAATCGGCGTAGTTGGTATCTGAAAAGAATTGCGCCGTGTCCACCTCGATCGTGCGCCACTCCATGTTGAAGCCGAGGAACACGCCCACGCCGAGGGTGATCATAATCAACATAGAGATGAACTGCGCCTTGTAGAGCGCAGCCGTCCGAAGCAGCTTCTTGAACAGCATCACCATTCCACCTCTTCCGCGCGCAGAGGTTTTTCCTGCTCCTCGACGGAACGAATGGTTCCGTTCTTGACGCGAATCACCACGTCCGCCATTTTTGCGATATTTTGGTTGTGCGTCACGACCACGATGGTCTTGCCGTAGTTCCGCGCCATTTCCAGCAGCAGCTTCAAGACCATCACGCCGGTCTCGGAGTCCAGCGCGCCTGTAGGCTCGTCGCAGAGCAGGATCTTCGGGTTCTTGCATAGCGCGCGGGCAATCGAAATCCGCTGCTGCTCGCCGCCGGAAAGCTCCGAGGGAAAGTTGTTCAAGTGATCCAGAAGCCCAACTTTGTCGATCATATCCTTCGCATCCAGAGCATTGGGGGAGATTTCCGAAACAAGCTTAACGTTTTCAAAGACCGTCAGCGTCGGGATCAGATTGTAGAACTGGAACACAAAGCCGACCGTCGCGGCGCGATAGTCCGCAAGCTCGTTGTCGCTCAGCTTGGAAATATCCTTTCCGTTGACCGTAATCTTTCCCTCGCTGGGGCTGTCCAGCCCGCCCAGCATATTGAGCAGGGTACTCTTGCCTGCGCCGGACGGGCCGAGGATCACGACGAATTTCCCTTCGTCCAGCGTAAAGCTCACCCGGTCGAGTGCCCGCAGCTCGTGGTCTCCGCTGGTATAAATCCTTGATACGTTCTCAAATTTTACGATTTTCATTTGGTTTCTCCTCTCGTATTGCTACTTACCGTTCCCTTGCGTCCACCAGCTTCATGGCGCGCACAGGATACATCAAAAGCCAGCCCGGGGATTCAAATTCACAGTTAGATTTACCTAACCCGATAGCAATTTAGCATATCTAATTTTAATTGTCAAGCCTTAATTTTATTTAACTTAAATTTACTTGTCCATTATAAGACGCTCAACATGAAAAACCCGGTGCAATCATGCGATCACGCATGATTGCACCGGGTTCTGTTTTGTTCAGGATTCAGCTTACCCAGAGCTCTACGATCAATCCTGCCGCCGTGAACACAACGCCGACCCAGACATAGGCCATAAAACTCCATTGCTCAAGTCTGCGCTGTTCCTGCTTGGCTTGCAGGTAGTCCCAATAGGTCTGCCGCGGCATACTTTCAAAGTCCTTGCGGCGCAGTTCTTTGGCCTTCTGAAAGGCAAAGGCGAAGCCGTCTAAAGATCCGAAGTGAATGACCAGCAGGAGCAAACCGAACAGAATCAGCAGGATCCCCGCAGTGGTCAGGCCGCTGACGTAGGACATCAGCACGTGAAAGCCATCCCGGACAAGGACCAGGATCGTAATGGCAATGCCGACGACCACAGCGCGGACGTAGGGCGCAAGGGTAGACGGAAACAGGCGGCTCCACATAGCTTATTCCTTCATCTCCGCCTTGTAGCGCTCGTACTCGGCCTTGTTGCAGTAGACGAAGTGATCCTTCTTCAACTCGCGCAGTTCGGGCAGGTCGCCGTGCTCATAGTCGTGCGTCTCGCTCGGGACGTAGGTAATACGCTTACGGGTACGCTCGGAGCGGGGGTTCGGCTTGGGAATGGCGGACAGCAGCGCGCGCGTGTAGGGGTGCATGGGGTTCTTGAACAGCTCATCGCTGGGGGCCTTCTCCACGACGTTGCCGAAGTACATGACCACGATGGTATCGCAGAAGTACTTAACGACGGACAGGTCGTGCGCGATGAAGATCATCGAAAGGCCGCGGCTCTCCTTCAACTCGTTCAGAAGGTTGATGACCTGGGCGCGGATGGAAACGTCAAGCGCGGAGATCGGCTCGTCACAGATCAGCAGCTTGGGGTTCATGATCAGAGCGCGGGCGATGCCGACACGCTGACGCTGGCCGCCGGAGAACTCGTGCGGATAGCGGGAAGCGTGGTCCTCGACGAGGCCGACGGCGTTCAGCGCTTCCACGACCTTCTGATGGTTCTCGGCGCGGTTCTTGAAGCCCTGAATGATCAAGCCTTCCTGGATGATGTCCTCGACGGTCATACGGGGGTCGAGGGAGTCGATGGGATCCTGGAAGATCATCTGGATCTCGGTGAGGAGCTTCTGGCTGACGTGCTTGTTGTCGTACTTGATCTGCTTGATCTTTTCCTTCTGCTCCTCGCGGATGCGGGCGGCACGGGCTTCGATCTCGCGGATCTCCTCCTCAGTCTTGGCAAGCTTGTCGCCGCTTTCGTTCTTGGCGCGCTCGCGGAGCTCCTTGATCTGCTCCTTGGCATGGATGCCGGACCACTTGATCTCCTTGCGGTTCCAGCGGTCGCCGGCGGTGATGCGGACGCCGCGGTAATAAACGGCGCCGGAGGTGATGTCATAAAGGCGGATGATGCTGCGTCCGGTGGTGGTCTTGCCGCAGCCGGACTCACCGACGATACCGACGCACTCGCCTTCCTTGACGTCGAAGGAGACGTTGTGGACGGCCTTCAGCTTTTGACGCTTGCGGCCCTTGCCGAAGAAGAAGAACTGCTTCAGGTGGCGCACGGAGAGGATGATCCCCTGCTCGCGCAGCTCAGGCTTCTGCTTGGTGCCCGGCGCAATTTTGTATTTTTGGTTGAACTCCGTCAGAGATTCCTTGGACTTCGTGTTCTGAACAGACTGATTCGTATTCTGATTGCTCATCTTGTCCCCTCCAACGAATTCTTGATACGCTCGCTGACGATCTTGGGCATCTCAACCTTCGGAGCATGCTCGTCGAGCAGCCAGGTGGCGGCGTAATGGGTGTCGGTAATCTTGAACATCGGAGGCTCCTCGCGGTAGTCGATGTTCATGGCATACCGGCTGCGCGGGGCGAAAGCGTCGCCCTTGGGCGGGTAGATCATGTTGGGAGGCGTGCCGGGGATGGCTTCCAGTCTCTCTTTGCTGTCCACGTCGGGAATACTGGACAGCAGCGCCCAGGTGTAGGGATGTCTGGGATCGTAGAAGATCTCCTCCGCCGTGCCGATCTCAACGATCTTGCCGGCGTACATGACGGCCACACGGTCAGCCATGTTGGCAACGACGCCAAGGTCGTGGGTGATGAAGATGCAGCTCAGGTTACGCTCCGCCTTGATGCGGTTGATCAGCTCGAGGATCTGGGCCTGAATAGTGACGTCCAGCGCGGTGGTGGGCTCGTCGCAGATCAGGATCTCAGGGGCCGCAGTCAGGGCGATGGCAATAACGATACGCTGGCGCATACCGCCGGAAAACTCGAAGGGGTACTGGTTGAAGCGCTTCTCGGGCTCGGGAATACCAACCTCGCGCATGACCTCGATGGCGCGCTTTTTGGCTTCGGCCTTCGTGATGCGCAGCTTGCTGTCGTATTCCTCCTTGAGAGCCTCGTACTCCTTCTCCAGCGCCTGGCGCTGATCTCCGGAAGCGGAGGAAAGGCGATTCTTGGCCTCGGCGAGCTTTTTCTTGTACTTGCTGTCCACGGAGGCCTTGTACTCGGCAACCTGTTTCTTTGCCTTCTCTTCGGTCTTGGCAAGGATTTCCTTGTACTCCTTCGCCTGGGCCATATACTTCTCACGGGTCTGCTTTTCGAAGATCTTGAACTCCGCCTGCTTGGCCGCAATCTGCTTCTTGTCAGCTTCGATCTGCTCCTTGGAGGAGAAGGTCTTTCTGCGCTTGACCTCGGCAACCAGAGCATCCATCTTTTTCCGCTCGTTGTCGATGGCGATGTTCATGTGGGCCAGAGTGTTCTTGTAGCGGATCAGATCGTCGCTGATCAGATCCTGATACATGAGCTTCAGACGGTCAGAGTTCAGCATCATGGCCTCGGTGATCTGGGGGCCGATCTTGACGATAGGGTCCAGGGAGGACAGTGGATCCTGGAAGATCATGCCGATCTTGTGACCGCGGATCTTGTAGAACTCGTCTTCGGAGACCTCCAGGAGGTTCTCGCCGCGATACATGATGTTGCCGTTCTCGATGATGGCGTTGTTGGCGAGAATGCCCATGATGGACTTGGAAGTGACGGATTTGCCGGAGCCGGACTCACCGACGATGCAGAGCGTCTCGCCCTGCTTCAAGTCAAAGGAAATATCGCGCACGGCCTTGACGATGCCGTTGTCCGTTTTAAAGCTGACAACAAGGTTGTTGACAGAAAGGACGTTATTATTTTCTTTCATTTCCGCCATCTCAGTCACTTCCTTTCAAAGAGGGATTGAAGGCGTCTCTCAGGCCGTTGCCGAAGAGGTTCAGCGCAATCATGATCAAAGCCATGACCACGGAGGGAACGATGATCGTAAAGGGATAGACGCTGAGGTTAGCCTGGTTCTCGGACAGCATGACGCCGAAGGAGTGGGAGCCCTGAAGACCCAGATTCAAATAAGCAAGCTGGGCTTCCAAGCCGATGACGCCGGCAATATCCAAAACACAGTTGGTGATGATGGTGCCGATGCCGTTGGGCAGGATGTGCTTGAAGATCAAGCGCTTGTCCTTGGCGCCCAGGGTACGGGAGGCCAAGACGTACTCGCGTCCCTTAAAGCGATAGAACTGGACACGGGCAACGCTGGCCGTATAAATCCAGTCAACCGCCACTAAGGCAACCACAAAAACGCCGAGGTTATTACCGAAATGGAGAATAAAGAGCGTCATCATGACGATCCAGGGGATTCTGCCAAGCAGCTCGCAGAAACGCTCCATCAGCAGGTCGGTCAATCCGCCGTAATAGCCGGAAATAGAACCCCAGATGATGCCGATAATGAAGCAGATTGCCGTGACAACAACAGCGAGGAACAAGGAGGTCAGCAGACCGGAGAAAAGCTTTTTGAACAGATCGTGGCCGGAGGCGTCGGTGCCGAAGAGATACTTGGGCATTTCCTTGTAACCGAGCGCACGGTAGTTCCAGCCGCGGGCCGTGATGGCGGAGAGCTTCTTGGTGACGCCGGTGATCTCCTGGCTGACGACCTCGTCGATGGGGCACTCGTCAGACAGGCGCTGGAAGGATTCGGGACCGACCTTGTGATCGTAGGAGCACCAGCCCTTTTCGATCCAGCTCTGGAGATCCGTAGCCGAATAGCGGACCAGATCGCCGTTGCCGTAGACCAGCATATAGGTATCGATCACATAGTCGCAGTAGTACAGCTTGGAGTTGTGGATGCCCTTGCGGCCCGTGCAAGACCAGTAGCCCTGGCTGGAGACGTCCGCGTTGTTGATCATAGCGGTGGCGTCCTCGAAGGAGGCCTCCTCCAGCAGCTCCAGATTGGAAGCGCTCTCGGCAGCGGTGAAGCTGCAGCGCTCAATCAGTACATACTGATAGGCGTCGGCAGAGGACTTCACGTCAAAATAGAGCTGCGCGTTGAGACTGTTCAGACCGGCGGCCTCGAGAGCAGCGCTCAGGTCGACGTCCAGCTCGCTGTAATCGCGGCTGAAATCACGCAGAACCAGAATATCCTCGTCAGTATCGCCGTACTTGAGGTAGACCCTATACTCGCCCAGACGGGAATCCGCCACTCCCTCCTCGTTGGAGAAGACGACGTGGAGACGGTACTTGTCCTTGACGTTGAAGGACAGACGCTTGGAGCTCATATAGACGTCCCGGCCGGGAACCTTGCTGTCGGTCGCCAGGACGATGAAGCCGCCCTGTCCGTAGGGGTTAGCGTTATCAACGAGCTCCGGCTCCGGGTTCACCGTCAGAGAAACAAGGGAAGCCTTCAGATTATCCACAGAGTATTTTTCTGAAAGCGCGGGGACTTCATTCACGGTGTCGTAGACGATGTGCTGTTTTTCACGGGTGCCGTCCCAGAAGCCGGTGCCGGCCTCAAAGAGCTTTGGCTCGAGGAACTTCTCGGGCGTCTTGACCGTGTCAATATCATGGGGAGACAAAATCGGCACAAAAATGGACATCAATATAAGGATGCCAAGAATCAAGGCCGCTGCAACGGAGGACTTGTTCTTGCAGAAGCGGCGAATCGCATCCTTCATAAAGGTGGTGGGCTTGGTGTCCAACTTGGTATCGAAGATCTTCGCGGTGGCATTTACCAGCTCAAAATCATTGGGCTTGAATTCAATGTTACGTTTCTCCATTACTTCTTCGCCCCCATTCTGATACGCGGATCAATCCAGCCGTAGCTCAGATCCAGGAAAATGCCGCAGATCATACCGTAAGCAGTGGTGATGGCCATATCCACGAACATCAGATCCCAGTCCTTCAAAGTGATTGCAGAGAGGTAAAGACGACCAAGACCGGGAATGCTGTAAAGCGTCTCGAGAATCATCGAACCGGTAAAAATAGCAATAAATGCAGCCAAAATGCTCGGGAAAATCGGGACCATCGCGTTTTTCAGCGCGTGACGCACGATTGCCTGGCGGCGGGTCAAGCCCTTGGTACGAGCCAGCAGCAGATACTCGCTGGCAAGGACCTCACAGAGCTCCGCACGCACCGAACGGCAATAGCTGCAAATACGGCCAAAGCAAAGGCTGACCACAGGGATAATATAGCCCTTAAACTTGGTGCCAAAGGCTGCAGAATCTGTCGGCCAGGTGGACGGCAGCCAGCCGAGCTTATAGGCAAAAATACGCAGCAGGAAGGTAATCAGAATAAAAGACGGAATCGAAATACCGACCATAACCAGCACAGAGATCGTATGGTCAGTGGCTGTATTCTTTTTTAAGGCCGCCCAAATGCCTAACAGAATGCCAAACGGAATCGAGATAATGGAGGCAATCAGACTCAGGCGCAGCGAAACCCAAATACGGGATCTTATAATAACGGACGCGGAGACATTGGGCTGATAGCTCTTGCTGTAACCCCAGTCCCACTTGGTGACGATATTTTTCACCCAATTTGCATACTGCTTCAGCGCAGGAATGTTGTAGTAATAATTGGCCTTGCCGTTCTGTACCGGTGACACGTACAACGGCTCGCCAAACTCGGCCTCGTCTTTGGCATAATCGAAGCGGTAGACGTAGCCGAGCGAGTATTGCTTTTCAAAATAAGCGATCTGCTGCTGGTCGCCGCCGATGGGGCGGGCGTAGGGCAGCATCTTTACAAGGATAAAGGTGATAGACAGGATCAAAAACAGCGTAATGAAGCCAAGACCCAGTCTTTTCAGTATATATTTCCCCATGGCTTCCCCTTTTTTCTTTGATCAAAATTACGGGGGATGGAGCCGGAGCTCCGGCTCCATCCCCCGCGAGGTATAAAGCGAATGGTTAAGTATTACCCGATGACGAAAGCGTCATCCACAGAGTAGGTCTGGCCAGCATTCTCAGCGCCGTCGAAGACGTAGCTGTAGTACAAGTCGAAGCCGGTCACGCCGGTGGGGTTCTCAGAGGTACCGCTGCCGGTAGCGTAGTCGGCAGCCAGCTCAGCGGGAACCGTGAAGGTAACGGTGACAGCACCGTTGGACTCGCTGGTCTCGAAGGTAACAGCCTCCTCGGCGTACTCGCCGTCGCCGTTGCGGTAGCGCTCGTAGTTGCAGCAAACCACATTGTCAACCGTGATGGTGGTCTTGTCGGGCAGGGTCGGGGTGATGACGAAGGAGCCGGTGTAGCTGCCGTCGTCGTTCTTGGTGATGTTGTTGTAGTCGATGGTCAGAGCAGCCTTGTTCTTGCCCTCGGAGACAATCGCCTGCGTGGTGCCGGCATTGAACAGAGCGTCAAAGGACCAGCGGACGTTGTCGTAAACCAGAGGATACACATCGGGAGAGTTGGTGTCGACGCCCCAGTTCAGGGTGAAGCTGTGGGAGAGGTCCATGTCGCTGGACAGGACGTTCATGAAGCTCAGGGGGTCGAGGGAGTTGCCGGTGATGGAGCCGAAGCCGATGTCGTACTGACCGATCATCATCTTGTTGTAGTAGACGTCACTCCAGTCGTTGCCGACCCAGAAGTTGACGGACAGCTTGTAGACGCCGCCGCAGACGCTATCGTCATTGAAGGCAGCCTCGATGTACTGCTTGATCTCGTTGTGCATGGAGTCTTCCTGAGCAGGACGCATCCAAGCGATCTCGATGTTGATGACGGTGGGGTTCTCCTTGGTGCCGGGCTTGTAGGCGCCGTCCTTCTCGAGCTCGGTCAGAGCCAGACGGAAGTAGTCACGGGCCAGGTCGATGTTGAAGCCGTAGCCGTCGGTGTCCTCGAGCAGGTATTCAACAGCCTTCTTGTGCGCGTCGGTGGTGGAGTAGGAGATGCCGTCCTCGGGGTTGGACATGTAGTTGGAAGCGAGCCAGTCAACGGAGCCGATGGCGCCGCGGGCCACGCCGAACTGCTGTCTGTTGAGGGAGAGGGAAATGCCGTGCAGGAAGTGCTTGTTGCCCAGGGCGGGCTTCAGATCCCAGTAGTCTTCCTTGGCGTTCTTCTTCACAACGCCGTCGACGCCGAACAGATACTCCCAGGTCTCCTGGTCGCAGGCGTTGACGTTCAGCTTGAAGTTGGAAGTACCGGTGGTGGTGCGGGTACGAGGATCGTTGCGGTACTCGTCCAGGAAGTCCTGAGGAATGCCGACCGCGTCGAAGTGCTCAGCCAGGAACTCCTGGAGGGCAGCGTTGGGATCGTTGCTCTGTGCGGGGAAGATCTTGACGTGGATGCCGGGGATGCTGTACTTGGAGTCAGCAAAGACGAAGTTGGGGTTCTTCTTGAAGACGATCTGCTGATCGTTGTCGTAGCGCTCGGGGTAGTAGGCGCCCAGAGCCAGGGAGTTCTCAACGGGATCCAGCTTGCCGTCACGGCTGAAGCCGTAGAGGTCGTCAGAGCCGATCAGATCGAACCAAGCCTGGGGACGGGGGGAGAAGATGCTGGAGGAGATGTAGTACATGGAGTAGAACTGGTTGACTTCATCAGTGAAGGTGTACTGGAAGTAGTACTTGCCGTTCTCCTCGTAGGCCTTGACGCCGACCTTATCCCACAGCTCCTGGTTGAAGCCGTTCTCGGTGCCGTCATAGTACTCCTTGGCGCCGGCGATAGCGCCGGTGGAGGAGTTGGCAGCCTCAGAGCCGCGGAACAGGTGGTTGGACTGGCACATGATGTATCTGTAGGGCGCGACGTAGTCGTCGAGCTCAACAGGACGGTTGTTGAAGGCAGCGCGGTCAGCGTTGGTAGCGCCGGTGGTGTACTTCACATCGCCGACGTGGATCTCGAAGCGCCAAGTCTTTGCCATGCCGTCGCCGTCAGCGTCGTCCACAGCAACGGGCTTCTCCTTAGCCAGGCAGGGAACCCAGTCATAGCCGTCCTTGGTGGCGTTCATGAAGTTCTCGAAGTAGGAGCCGCCGAAGTAGGCGTACAGGTCGCCGACAACAGCGCCCTGGTCATTGAGGTAGTTCAGCGTGCCGGGGTCATTGACTTCGAAGGTGTGGTAGTAGCGGACCCAGTCGGGGTTGGTCTCGTAGGCCAGATCAGCGGTGATGGCGCCCTCGGCCAGGATGCCGAAGCCGTAGCCAACGATGTAGTTCTCGGTGCCAAGGGTCACGCGGGGGTTGTACATGTTGTAGGAGCCGTTCTCATACAGGGAGATGCCGGTCAGGCCGCACTGGATCGCGTAGCGCTCCATGATGCCGAGCAGCTCGGTGCGGTCGTTGTAACCCAGCTTGGAGTAGGAGTAGACGCCGTCCGCAGCGGGAACAGCATCCATCATGGCGTTGACAGCATCTTCGTAGGCAGCGCGGATCTTGTCCACGGTCTGCGCAGCGTTGATGTTCTTGTCGCCCTGCTCGTAGGCGGCTGTCACGGCGGCGAGGACGTCGCCGCTCAGCTGGCCTTCCATGCCCTTGAAGGCATTCGCAAGGTCGTAAGCGGTGTAAGCGCGGAAGTCGTCACGGTCGATGTAGGCGCCGTCCCACTCTTCTTCGGGAACGGGAGCCTCGGTGGACTCGGGGGCCGGAGCAGTGGTCTCGCCAGAGTTGCCGGCCTGCGTGGTGGTCTTGTTCTCACCAGTTGTGGTGGTCGGTTCCTGCTTGTTGCAGCCAACGAACAGGGCGGCGACCATCGCGACAACCAGCAAGACAGCAAGAAGCTTCTTGAGGTTCATCATTGTCTTTCCTCCATAAATAATTTTATATTCACAGCGTCACGCCGCAAATATCACAGAAAACTTCGACCGCAAGGCTCGGGATCTCCCCGCAAACTGCCCGGAAAGCCCGTCCTGAACGGCCGGAAACACATAGTTTCCAAATTCCATCTGCTATAATACTACAAACTTCAAAAAAAAGCAATTCCAAATTGTTCAAACTTTTGATTTTCTCTAAACCGTCCCATTTTTAACTCGATTTTTGGTAAAATATTACAAAATTATTAAGCACGCTACATAGCGTTTCCCCGGCAGTGTTCTTATTCCAGCCATCCGCTCTCGTTGAAGAAGAATTTCGCCTGCTTCGCTTCGAGCTGTTTGCGCCGATATGCGTAGGCCTCCGTCACCGCCGCTTCAAAGGCGAGCGATTCTTCCCTGCCGAGCAGTCGGAGCAGGTACTTCGTAAACGGCGGATTCAGAATGAGGAACGGGCCGAGCAGGTAGGTTGCAAAGAGATTTTTGTAACGGAAGCCCTCGTTCGGATCCTCCATGGAATTACCGCAGCCACCCAGGACCTTGATGAAGTCCCCCGGGAACTCGCCGCGCAGAAAAGAGAACTGCGCCCGATAGCCGACGATCTTCATTCCTTCAAACTCACCGAGGAACATTGAGTTGTGCCGGTCTTTCAGGTTCCGCTCGGCATGGAACGGAAACAGCGAGAGCATCGGATCACGCTTTCCGCCTTCTTCAATATATTCGCCGAAGAGCTCCACGGAGTTCCCCGTGGACAGCACTGCCATCCCCTCGTTGATGCGCTCGCGCAGGCGGTCCCGGTACGGGCTCAGCCGTTCGGCTGCCGCATGCTGCTGGCGCTCGGTCATCGAGCCGAGAACCAGCAGATCCACGGAGCCGTCCGGAAAGGCAGGCCTGTCGTGACTGCCGGTTTCAACGATCTCCGCGTCCGGCAGACATTGCCGAAGATAGCGGACGTTTTCGGAATCCCCGAACCACTGGCAGAATTCTGGATACAACGCCTCGATTCTCATCGCTCGCACCTCCCCGCTTCTTCGATCCGCTTTTTTACCGCGTCGCGTACCGCATGGGCGCGGGTGATAAAGTGGACGTCATGCAGAATATAGATGCTGTCGATCCCTTCGGGATCCACCAGCTCCGCCGTCTCCGCCATGCCCCGGATGCAGACCATCTTCTCTTCCGGGATCCCGGCCATCAGCATCCGCACGCGGTGATCCAGATATCGGTCGCCGCCCACGATGATTTTCCGAATGTGCGGATCGTTCAGATATTCATACTGGACGTCGAAAATCCAAGCCGCCGTTTCGGTCTCTCCCGGATGCTCGTACACCTCGTCCACAAGGATGATGACTTCCTTTTCTCCGGGCTCCTTTGCCACAGTTTCAAATACAGAGGAAGTCGCCGTCGCGTTCTGGCCCTTAGCCAAGTGCGTGTAGATCGTGACGCCGTTGAGCTCGGTCTTCGTCGCACGGGAGGCCGGGATCGCGGCATGGGCCAGATACCCGCTCAGTTCCCCCGGCGTCAGACCCAGATCGAGGAGCATCGCAATGATGGCCGCTTCGTTATATACATTAAATATAGATGCGGAAAGGAGCGGGTATTCGTGCGAGCGAGAGCCGGTCCGTACCGTCATGACGCCGCGTTCACAGTCGACCCGTTCCACATAACAGTCGCACTTCGGCGCGGTATCGCAGCAGACCGGACAGGAGAAGCGGCCAATGTGGCGGAAATTCCGATAGGAATACGTCAGCTTTGAAAAGCAGTGCGGGCAGAGCGCCAGATCGTGCAGCGAGGCCGCCGAGGGGTTCGTGTGCAGATCGGCCGCGCCGAAGAAGACGCGTCGATTCTTTTCGACGATGCCGCAGCTAAGGGGATCGTCTGCGTTGGCGATCACCACGGTATCTGGCGAGTCCTCCGCCGCACCGTGCAGGTGCTTTTCCACAAACTCCGGCGTCGCGTTGCGCAGCATGGAATCCCGCGCCAAATTGCTGACGATCAGATAGTTCGGCTTCACCTGCGGCAGATTGCGGAGGCTGACAAGCTCGTCCATTTCGATCACCGCCGCGTCCTTGGTGGGCCGGTTGAACATGTTTACCGCGTTCAGGATACACCAGGCGTTGCCGCCGCGGTCGTTCGCGCCCCAATCGGCATAGGAAACCGTCAGGCCGCGCTGCTTCAGGATCTCCGCGACCACACAGGAGATCGTCGTCTTGCCGTTGGTGCCGGAAACGACGATCGTCAGCTTCGGCTTGGCGGCGTATCGGATAAAACTGTCGCACATCCGCAGGGCGGCCATGCCGGGCTTGTCATTCTGCCCGTGTCCGGTATGCCGGTAGATAAAAAGCAGCAGCTTACCCGTCCAAAGCGCAGGGATAAACAGAACGCGATCCATGAGCTTGCGGATCCGGAACCGGGTCAGCACCTGCTCGTAGGCAGTCCTGCCGAGGATCCCCCCCGCAGTTCTGGCCAGATAGATGATCAGGAAATAGACCAGGCCGCCGAAAAGCGCATAGACCCCAAGCTGCAGCGCAAGCAGCACGCGGCCCCGCTCCGTCACAGGCCAGAGCAGCTTCAGCAGATACGCCGCAAGCAGCATCGCCGCCGTGGACGCAGAGATATGGATCATGTGCCGCAGCACCGGCCTGGGCGAATAGCCGTGCGTCTTCCGCAGGGAACGAATTTGCAGGAACACCGTCACGCTCTGACCGACGATGCTGGCAGCCGCCGCGCCGAGGTAAGCCGGGATGCCGATCTGACGGAACAGATAGATCAGAGGCAGATCCAGCATCGCATTGAGCACGACGCCCACAAAAACGGTCACGGAAACAGCCTTCCCCTTGTTCACGCTCTGCATGGTCGTGGACACCACGCTGGTCATTCCGCCGATCACGTTGACGACGACCATAAGCGCAAGGATCCCCGCGCCGAATTCACTGGATCCGTAGAACAGGCGGTACAGCGGCTCTGCAAAGAGGATCATTCCCGCCCCAAGCGGCACGGAAATCAGCAGCAGAACGCCGAGCGCCTGGTTGAGACGCGCCGACACCGCCTTGGGATTCCCGGCATTGCTCTCCGCCATAAACGGGGCAATGCTGCTGACGATGCCAATGGGCAATGCGGTGATGATCATGCAGATCCGTGGGACCCAGGTGGAGGCGACGCTGGCAATCTCCTGCGTGTCGGAATCGCTGAATTTCAGTCTGTGCAGACCGACGAGGATCAGCTTCATATCCACAACGCTGTAAATGCTGTAGGTCAGGTAGATGATGAGGATCGGAACGCTGATCGCGACCAGGCGGCGAATGATCTGCATACGGGGCAAATCGTCGCTCGCCGCAGCGGAAGCAGCACGTGCCTCTTTCATGGCGCTGCGGCTGCGGAGATTCACGTACAGGAGCGTAAGCAGCGCGCCGAGCACCGTTCCGATAAAGGCCATGTCCACGCCGAGCTCTACGCCCCGATTCAGCAGACGGATCACAACGTAGGAGCCGATCAGGGAGACGGCAATGCGCACCAACTGCTCGACGACCTGGCTTTTGGAGGAAACCGTGACGTATTTATAGCCTTGCAGCAGACCACGACGCACGCTCAGGAAGGGCACGATCAGCATACACAGCGAGACGATCCGAATTCCGTTCGCGACAGAGGCAGGCGTCACACCGTTTTCCATATCCTTGAGCAGGCTGCGTGCAAGATCGTCGGCAAAAAACTGCATGATGACAAATGACAGCAGCGACAGGCTCAGGATGATCCACAACGCGGATTGATAAGCCCGATGCTCGCTCCGGCGCAAGTTTTTTGCGTGGTATTCGCTGATGACGATGCTGACAGCCACGGGAATTCCGCTGGTTGCAATATCCAGGAACAGAATGTAGACGTTGTAGACGCAGGAGTAGATCACGCCGCCTTCTTTTCCGATAATATCATAGAACGGGATGCTGTAAAGCATCCCAAGGATTTTGGTAATCACGATCGCAGCGTAGGCAGAGAACATTCCACGGATGAACGTATCCTTTTTCATCCGTGGCTTCGCCTTCTTTTCAATTGTCGCTTTTTCGCTGTTGTCCAACACGTCGTCTTCCCCTTCGTCAGCTTCGGATCCGCACGGGAAACCCGCCCGGGCCGTTCTGACAGATGATGATTCCGTTACAGATACGCGCATTATACCACGGAAAGCCCGGTCTGTAAAGAAAAAAGTATCCCGTCCCGCACTCGTTTCGCCTCAGCCGCACCGGCGCTTTCCTGTTGTGTATCCGGACAGTCTGTGATATGATGGAACGCAGAAATAAAAAACTTGTTTTTCTTTGCAAGAACTGCGGAGAATCAGCGTGTATATGGGTGAAGGCCCTTCACGAAGGAGATACTCGATGGAAGACAAAAAAATCATCGCGCTGTATTTTGATCGGAATACGGAAGCGATTGAACGAAGTGCGGAGCGTTACGGGAGCTACTGCAAGGCGATTGCCCGGAACATTCTGCAAAACGAGCAGGACGAGGAAGAATGCGTCAACGACGCCCTGCTCAGCGCCTGGAACAGCATCCCGCCGAGCCGCCCGGAGAATCTGGGCGCCTATCTCGGCAAGCTGACCCGCAGCAAGGCCATCGACCGCTGGCGTGCCCTGCGCCGGGAAAAGCGCGGCGGCACGGCCGTGACGGTCGCGTTGGATGAGATCGCCGAAGTGATCCCAGCCGGAGACGGCCCGGAGCAGGCGGTCATGCGCAAGGAGCTGACACAGGCGATCCATCGGTTTTTGGGCTCGCTGGGCGAGACGGAGCGAGACGTGTTTCTGTGCCGCTACTGGTATTTTGAGGATATCAACGGCATTTGCAGCCGCTTCGATTTCAGCCGCAGCAAGGTAGAGTCCATGCTCCATCGTTCCCGATATAAACTGAAGCGCTTCTTGCAAAAGGAGGAACTGATATGAAAGCAGAAGACTTTTTGATCGCGTTGAACGACGCTGACGACGCGTACGTCAAAAAAGCCGGACTCAAAGGAGGGTATTATTCCGTGCATCAGCAATCAAGCATTCAAAATACAGACTTTCAAGCCGACACACGCAATCTCCGCCAGGAAACCTCGAAACAGCGGAACGTCAAACGCTTCTGGCTGGCCGCGGCCTGCTTTGCGCTGGTCGCCGTCTCCTGCGGCGTGTGGCTGCTGCTGAAGGACCGGCTTGGACTGGGAGGGCCGAATGAAGGCGCTTCCGTCGGGAGCTCCGCAACGCAAAGCATGAGCGCTGCGACGGAGGAAAGCACCGCGCCGACCGAAGACAGCATTGCAGCGAACGAAGAAACACAGACAACAGGCATTGATACAAGCGAGGACATCTATATTCGGATTTGCACAGAAAACGTCCTTTGCGTGCACAAAGGTTCTGTGCGTGATGTGGTACAATACTTCTTTGTCGACTCCGTCTTGAAATGGTACCTGTGGGAATGGGATGTAGTATATGAAGAAAACCAGCCTTATCTGGCGGACGCCGCAAGCGGAACGCTCAAACTGCAACGGGGCTTGGGCGAAGAACTGGCCGCGTTGGACGCGCAGAATCCGGAGAACGTCTCTGTGATCCTTTTTCACGGCATCCACCGTAATGAAAACGACGAAACGGAATGTGCCTGGGACCAGTACATTTTTATGATTCGCGACGAAGATGGAACCTGGATAGCCGTCGACGCAACTGAGGCAGAGCCGCTTTTACAAGACGACTTGACCGAAGAGGATTCTCTCGCCTGGTTCCGCGAACACATCTCCTACGAGACTTTCACCCAAGGCCATAGCGATATGTCGCTTGTAAGCCGCGCATCGGAGCTGTTATACCAAGATCCCATTGTCAGCAATTGTTGGCCCACACACGTAAGCGTATACTATGGTGAACCCATGCAGGACTCGAATGAACCCACACAGGACTCGGATGAAACCATACAGTATGTGACGGTCAAATACAAAGTCGTATTTGACAAGACAAAGACCTCTCTTCCAGACGTGACCGTCTCCCAGACACTCCGCCTTGCGGCGCTTGGGAATGAAAGCTTAAAGCTGTTGGAAATCTCCGAACCGAAGCTCACCAATCCTTAACACGGTCAAACGTATCCCATCGCGGCGCTCCTTGCCGTTCTGGAAATAGAAAGACGAATTTGCTGAATCTCCCCTGCGCAGCCCCCATGCCGTCGGACGGTCACCGGCGGCATGGGGGTTGTTTTTCAAAAAAGCTTCCAAATTCGATCAAAATCGAGTATAATAAAATATCAGCAGTGTATGAATCGGAAGGGAGCACGCGCAAATGAAACGTCTGTCTGTTTTGTTGATCGTCGCGCTTTTCCTCGCGGGATGTCAGTTGAACGCGGCCATCGAAACTGACCCGGAGCCCGGTGCGCCGCTTCTGACAGAAGAAAGCCTTCCGGCGCTTACCGCTTCCGTGCCTGTTTCGGAAACGCCTGCACGGACGGAAGCGACAGCAGAAGAAAACGACACGGAGCCCGTCACGGCAGAGTCGGCAGCGAGTGAACAGGCAACCGAACCGCCGGAGCTCCCACATTATCAGTACGGCGATACGACGCCCACCTGGAGGCCGGAGCTGGCAGAGAACTATCCGGCAGACGAAGACTGCGACGCGGCGCTGCTGCTCGAAAAGTGGCTGGCCGTGGAGGGCTTGACGACAGCCGATCTGGACGAGCGCGGCTGCCGCCAGTTGATCCTTGCCAGCGCGCAGCCCACGGACGGGGTCGAGACGATCACGGTCTGCTACACGCGGAACGACGCGGGAGTCTTTCTTCCGGCCGAGGGGCTGGATCGGATGTACGGTTTCCTCGGGAAGAAAGGGCTCTGCCATGACCGGATTCGCGACTCCTATACCTCCCCTGCCGGGCTTTGGGCCATCTCCTCCGCGTTCGGAAACGAGCAGCCGCCGGACGGTCTCAAGCTCCCCTGGCGGCAGGTTACGCCAAATTCCGACTGGGTTTGCGACATCGATTCGCCTTACTACAACACCTGGCAGGAGCGCGGCGACCCGGATCTGCTCGATTGGAGCGACGACGTGGAGCATCTGGAAAACTACCCCAGGCAGTACGCCTGGGCGGCTGTGATCGAATTCAACCGTCCGCCCGACGTGATTCCGAGCCGAGGCTGCGCCATCTTCCTGCATTGCAGCGAACAGTACACCGCCGGCTGCGTGGGACTCCACCGTGCGGATATGTACACGGTATTAAAGTGGCTGGACGCGGAGGCGCATCCCTATATCCTGATCACGGGCGTCGATTCGGGCTTCCGGGAGGTCTTCGTGCCCTGATTTGAAGCGTTTGATCAAAAAAACCATGAAGCACAGCAATCGCTTGCTTCATGGTTTTTTTGCTGCGATGCAGCGGAATCATGCCCGGGGACGCTTTCGCAAAGAATCAGTCATCGTCGTCGGAGGTGGGAGCCGTCCAGACGCGCACGGCGACAACCTTATTCCGCTTGGCATATCGGCTGTACGCGATTCGATCGGTTTCGAGCAGGTTCCCGTCAAGATCGTAGAGCTTCTTGTAGGTTGCGATCAGATAGCCCGTATAGGGGGTCACGATGGTGTCGCCGGTTTCGTATTTGTCGTCGTAAACTGCGCGCTCCTCCACCTCCCAGGGGACCTCCTCCAAGACGTCATAGGAGAGCTCCACGGTGTAATCCTTCCATTCCATTCCGCGCAGCAGGATATGCACATCGCCGTCGGAGACGCTGGCTTCGATCTTGATCGGATAGGGGCTGATATTTTCAAATTGGAAATCCAAGCTTCCCCAGTAGATGGCCGCGTCCATACCCTGCGGCACGTAGGTAACCAGATAGGTGTGCGCATGCCGCTCTACAGAGGGCAAATCGGCTTGCAGAGTTGCGTAATAGATCGACGAAGCGACCTGGCAGACGCCGCCGCCGATCTCCGGCACCGACGCGCCGGAAATATAGGCAATTGCCTCGCGGTAGCCCTTCTCCTCCGTCCGCTCTCCCACGGTTTCGTTAAAGGAGAAGATCTTGCCCGGCATGACCACCGTACCGTCGATCTCGGCGCAGGCCAAAATCAGGTTCGTCGTCCGGTCGTCGTTCCAGACGTGCGGGGTGTGCGCCTCGCCGAGAATGTTTGCATAGAGCTTGGCCTCAATGTCCGCAACGGTAACTGCCGGCGCGATGCTCCGAAGCGGGATCGTATAGCCTTTGCCCGGGTGCGCGCAGGCAAGCACCCGCTCCAGCTCCGCGGCATTCACGCCAAGGCCCGGGATTTCGGGGCTGATCTCATAGGTGATCTCGTTGAGCTCGGCGTCCACGGGATCGGTGCGGAAGCGGTCGCAGATCTCCTCGGTGTTGAGCTTTTTTGGAATGTAGGTCTCATAGTTCAGCGAGGGATTCATATCTCCGGTCAGGTAGGCGTTAACCAGCGTATGATAAATCTGGTCGGCTGAGAGGATCCGTCCCGCCGTGCCTGTGTTGACGGTCAGCATCTGAATCTCCCGCTGTCCCTCCTTCACCGTGGAAACCTCGGCAAAGGACGGCAGATAGGGTTGATTCCATTCGCGCTCCGTCCGCTTTGCAAGCTTCATCAGCACGGAACGGTCCAGAGAGATATAGTTGGCAGGATCCAGCAGATAGCGGCCTCTGCCAATCTTGCCGACGCCGTTTTCGAGGTCCATCTGCAAACCGGTCAAATCCACACGGACCCGACTTTGGGAAGGCGTCAGCGTCAGCAGGATCGGCATGTCATGGGAAGCGGAGTCGTTGGGAAACAGCGTCAGGTTCATCTCTTCCTGTTCAAGCTTCTGCGCGATGCTGCGGAAGTGTTTCAGCGTTTCCTCTTTGGTCATAGCGCCTTCCGGAAGCTGGCTCAGCGGGATCGGCTGCCAAATCCAAAGGATCTGAAGCAGCGCCAGTCCGGCCAAAACCAACAGCGGAACCGTAATCAGCAGCCGGCGCGACAACTTTCGGCGCTTGGGCTGCTCCGGCTCCGTCGGCTTTGCCGCAGGGCGTTTGGCTTCAAATTTTCCGTGCTTCATGTGTTTCTATCCTCACTGCATCGCAGGCTAAGCTTGGATTCAAAGCGACGGGCACTCCGACGCCTTTCGTGCTATCATAGCGCATTTTTCGCAGAAAAGCAACCTTTAATTCACAATTCCGCACAGCTATAAATTGCGCAAGATTCAAACAGGATAGAATTGACAAACCGGCCAAAAAAATATATAATAATCTTAGCAATAATCAACAAAAACAACATGAACCAGGAGGGATCCCCATGCTGCACTCGTTTACCCGTAATTACAACGACCGTTCCACAGAGGCAGGTTTCCAGTTTGAGTTCTATTGCGACTGCTGCGGGAACGGTTTCCTCAGCACCTTCCGGCAGTCCTCCACCTACGGCCAGCGGCAGAAATCCCAGCGTCTGGGCCGCTTCGCCTCCACGGTCGGCAGCTTCCTCGGCGGCAAGGCCAGCGAGCTCGGCTGGGCTGTCGAACGCGGCAGCGACCTGGTCGGCGACCGTTTCAACGATCAGTCTCCCGAATGGCGCAAGGAATATGAGATCGCCTTCGATGAAGCTCAAGCGGAGGTCCGCTCCCAGTTTATCCGCTGCCCGTCCTGCAACAAGTGGGTCTGCCCCAACTGCTGGAACGAGGAAGACGGCCTTTGCATCGAATGTGCGCCGCGCGAGGCCAGCTACGTCGCGCAGGCCAGAAGCCGGGCCATGCAGCGCAACATCGACGAGGCGGCGGAGACCGCCACCGTCTGGCAGGGTAAGATTGAGACCCGCACCACCGTTTGCCCGCAGTGCGGCAAGCCCGCCGGCAACGGAAAATTCTGCAACAACTGCGGTGCCCCGCTCGGCACCAACCGCTGCCCGAACTGCGGCGCAGAGGTCGCCCTGGGCCTGAAATTCTGCGGCGAATGCGGCTCTCCAATGCAGAAAAGCGGCAAATGTCCGAGCTGCGGCTATGAAAACGAGCCTGGAATGAAATTCTGCGGCCAGTGCGGCACGAAGCTATGATTTACCGTGCCTGCGCCCTGGGCGGAGACGCCGAACTGTCTGTCGAACGCGAGGGCATGCGCATCGGCAGCCGCTTCGTGGATTACGCGGATTTCCGTTCCATCATCCCGCTCAACCACCGCGTCGTCGTAGAGCTGGGCTCCGGCGAACGCATTGAGATCACGATGCTCGGCTTCTCCTATGACGGATTCTGGGAAGAACTCTCCGCTTGCTTTGCCGCACGCAGTCTGGAGGCGCTGTTCGTGGAGGGCGCGCCGCTGATGTCCTGCGAGGGCGAATATCAGCTCCCCGGAGACGCGGGGCGCGGGCAGATCGAGCTCTACCCGGACGCGATCTGCATCCTGCCGCCGAACGCGCACGCCGTCCGTCTTCCCCTCTGCTTTACGGAGCGGATCGATCTGGACGGGTATCTGATCCGGGTGACGCTCTTCGACGGAGCAGCTTACACCGTCGGCCGCATGGGCTACGACACGAAGCCCTTTGCCGAGCGCGCATGCCAGAACATGGAGCGCACAAAAAAAGAACGCGCCGTCCTGCTGGCGGCCGTCCCGCAAAAGCCGCTCTTCCCGCATGCCGGACTGTTCCGTACCACGCAGAAGGAGCTCTCCTGGAACGCGGCCTTCGGCCCCGGCTGCTGCGCCGTGGAGTTGGAGACCGGCGACGCCGCGGCAACCTATCTCTATCGCTACACCGAGGCGGAGTCAGTCTTTACGCACAGCCTGGAGCTGGCGATGGAGGCCATGGGACCCCACCGGGAGATCATCTACATGAGCGACGAGCAGCTTGCGCAAAAGCCGCTCTACCGCATGGCAGTCGCCCGCTGCCCCGCAGTCTCCTACCTGCGCGCCCACACAGCCGGGAGGCTGATTCACAACCAGAGCCACGCCGAACGCCTGCAAGTGTTTTTAGAAAACGCTGAATAAAGCAAGCAGGAAAACAAGCGCCCGATTTTGCGGAAATCGGGCGCTTGCTTTCCATGCAAAATGCAGGGTGCAGAATGAAACAGGAACAGGCCATGCCGTAGGGGCGTACAGTGTGCGCCCGCCTCCGCAGCGGCGCACACCGGTGCGCCACGGGATGGCAGTCCGTTGTCGGGGCACCACCTCATCCGGCGCTTCGCGCCACCTTCCCCTCAAGGGGAAGGCTTTGGAGACGCAGGCGCGCGGGCGGTCAGGACTGAAACGCCTCCCATTGATCAACAATCGTATCAAAATTGATTTCTTTCAGGGTTTTCAAAAATGCAATAAATTTATCTCTTGGTAATTCATTAACACCAAATACTTCAGCTGCTGAAACAGATTTATAATCTAATAATTGATTACCTGTATATGCTTCATACGCATATGTACCATTAGTTTGTGAATAAATAGTATAACTTAAATGAAATGATTTATCAGGTTCAATATATTCCGAAACAACACCAACTTTATTATCATTCATATCAGTAATAGTTAGCTCATCTCCACTGCAGCCTTCAGATAACCCCATTCCAATATATTCTTCTTTTAATGCTTTATAAGGTATATCATCCAATGTCATAGCATCTCCATAATAATCATCATCATCAGCAATATAATATACAATTCCCTTAAGAGATAATTCAGGCCATACTTCTGTTGAATTAATTTCCATTGTATAATAATATTTTCCAGTATCAAGACTAAGTTCAATAAGTTTAACATTATTTAAATTAATATATTCAACTTTTTCTTCAGTTGTTTCTACGACTGGTTCAGTTGTAACTATTTCTGTTGATTCTGTTACTACTGGTTCAGTTGTAATTACAACTGGTTCTGTCTTAGATGGCATATCAACTGTTGTAACAACACTTTCTTTACTTTCTTTTGATAGCTCTGTATTCTTCTTATCTTTATCACATCCAGTAAATCCAGTAATCATGCCTGCTGCAGCAAGTCCTACAGCAGCTGCTCGGATCATGAAATCATTCGTCTTTTTACTCATATTTTCCTCCAAGTCAATGAACGATTTGAATAATTGCATCAAGGATTCGACTCCCTGTTCTGCTTTGCCGTATTGAGGGAGGCGATCAGCATGTGACGGATCGCGCCGCAGTCGTTTCGAATCGGCTTATACGCTTTTTCATCCATATATCCGGTTTCAAACAGCAATTCCAGCCAATACTCCGTTTCATACACTTCCTTGAGCGCGATCTCAAGCTTGGAGATAAAATCCTTCATCCCCTGCGCATACTGCGCCTCATGCACGTTCGCGCCAACGGAGGTTCCGCTTCGCAGCAGTTGATTCGTCAGAACGGACTCCCGACAGTTTTGCTTGATTTCTCTGCAAAGAATCACGATCTGCTTGGCAAGCTCTTTTGATCTCGTTCGGAGCACACTGTCCGCCATGGGTATCACCTCGAAACCATAATAGCAAACAAGCCGAAATAAAGCAAGTAATATTGTTTGTGAAATTGATATTGAATGCGAATTATGACACAGCCTGCAAACCGTGACGTTGCCTGCAAACAGTGATATTGCCGCTTTGCGGCAGTGATATTTTGCGCTTCACGCAAAGTGATATTGCTTCCTTTGGTCGCAGTGATATTATATTCGCCACGAAACTGCGCGAAGCGCAATATCACTCGGCGCAGCCGATTATCACTGCGCAGCAATCTCACTCGCCGCAGGCGAATATAACTGAAAAAACCGTTCCTTACGGAACGGTTTTTTCATGGCTCCCCCTGTTGGACTCGAACCAACGACACACGGATTAACAGTCCGTCGCTCTACCGACTGAGCTAAGGAGGAATATGAATGTTGGCGTTATCTATTTTCACATGCAGTCGCCCGCATACTATCGTCGACGAACTTGAGCTTAACTTCTGTGTTCGGGATGGGAACAGGTGGACCCTCAAGCCAATCAACACCAACTGATTCATGCGCTCCCTGCGGAGCGAATTTGATTATAGCACGTTTTTTGAAAAAGTCAAGAACTTTTTATAAGTTTTTTTGTACCTATTCAGTCGAACCCGCCCCGTAGTGGCTGCGCACCTGCGCGGCCATAGCGCGGATTGCTATTTCAGGGCTTTATGGCCGCGCAGGTGCGCGGCCACTACGACCCTACTGAACAGATACGTTATTATTTTTCGCTTCTGTTTCGTTCCGCCGTAGGGCGGCCTGACCACAGGCCGCCCTACGGATTTGCGCAGCTCCGACGGCCAGAGGTCTGGCCGCCCTACGCAGTTTCCGCGCAGCGCTGTCCCGAACCGGTCAGTCTCTGTCCCAGTTGTGCCAGACGTTCTGCACGTCGTCGTCGTCCTCAAAGGCGTCGATCAGCTTTTCCATCAGCTTGATATCCTCTTCGGATTCGAGCTTCTTGTACTCGTTGGGCACCTGCTCGATCTGGGCGGAGACAAAGCTGTACTTCTTGCCAAGGGTCTCGGCCACAGCGTTGAAGTCGTCTGGCTCGGTGTAGATGGTGAAGACGTCCTCGTCGGGCTCGAAGTCGGCCGCACCGGCGTCCAGCGCGTCCATCATGACCTCGTCCTCTTCATAGTCGCCATCCTCGTTGTCGATCACCAGGACACCCTTCTTGGTGAAGTTCCAGGCCACGCAGCCGGAGGCGCCCATGTTGCCGCCGA
>CAMKED010000018.1 GCA_946411475.1 uncultured Clostridia bacterium
TCATCAACGGCGAGAAAGTCACCTGCCCCAGAGCTCATGGGGAGTTGACCCTGCAGGAGGCGCTGGCAAAATCCTGCAACTGTACCTTTGCCGAAATTTCCTTGCGTACCGGCAAGAATGCGTTGACGGGACAGGCTGAGGCGGAACGCTTGATGGAAAACCTGAGCATTGACGGCATTACCACAGTAAAAGGGAACTTCGATCTCTCCGACGCGTCGGACAACGATCTGGCCTGGGCCGGGATCGGACAGTATACCGACTTGGTGAACCCCTGCCAATATATGGTCTTTATGGGCGCGATTGCAGGCGGAGGAACCGCCGCGGAGCCCTGCCTGGTATCCTCTGCCCAATGCGGCGGACGTACGACCTATGAGGCGATCATGAGCCAGACGCCGCGCATGCTCTCGAGCAGCGCGGCCGAGACGCTGCGCACGTATATGCGCTACAACGTCACGCGGATTTACGACGCGGTGGATATTCCCGGCGTGGAGGTCTGCGCCAAGTCCGGCACCGCCGAGGTCGGAACCGACGCCAATACTGCCACGTTTGCCGGCTTTATCGCAGACGACGATTACCCGCTGGCGTTCATTGTAATCGTTGAAGGCGGCGGCGCGGGCAGTTCTGTCGCGGCCCCGGTCGCCCGTTCCGTTCTGGAGGCGTGCATGAACGTCCTGGACGGGGAGAGGTAGTTGAAAGCTGACAAGTGACAGAGGGACAAGTAAGAGGTAAGAAGTAAGCGGTAAGAGGTGACAAATGACGCACCTGCCTGTAGGGGCGGTCGTTGTGCCGCCCGCGACATGCACCGACTTTCCCGCCTGTCATTCTGAACGAAGTGAAGAATCCGTTCCTACTGCGTCGGGCTTGAAAATAGATATGGAAAACTGAATGAAAGAAAGGACCCTTTTCGATATGTACCTTTCCAACGACAATTTACAAAAGCGGATCAATGAGATTTCAGCCCAGGTGGAAACTCGATCTGACGGAATCATACGATATGAGGAAATAATCGCCCTGCCTTATTTTGGCGCAATTATTTTACGGTTTTCTTTTGCAGGCCCGTCGGTCTGCCTGGACGACCTGGATCGGTATGAGGCGCTTTTGTACGGCATTGTGGGCGACGAATTTCTGATTGACTTCATGGGCTCCGTTTACCGCAAGGCTGGGGTCCGATACGATCACTGGGAGCAGACGCTGGAAAGACTGGCGGACAAATACCAAGCGGAAGCCTGGGCGCCGACAATTCATGCAGCGGGGATCCGAAGCGACGCAAAGGAGCTTCTGCAAGCGGTCGGACTGGACCCGGATCTGCCTGTCTGGGAAATCCAGCAGGAGGAGGAAGAAACCCTGCTTTTGATCATGGGCGAGGGGGAAAAGCAGCTTGCGCGGATCGACTTCGACGGGAAACCGCTCTGCGTTGCGGAGGTCCCGGGAAAACCCTGCTGTGGCCTGTTTTACGCGGCTTGCCACGGAAAGCGAAGCCGGGTGTCTCTCGGTCGCCTGTTGGCAGAACAATCATAAGGAGGACACACGATGCTGCATCGGATCGAACGGTTTTCCGACCTTGACGCCGGAAAACTGATGGAGATTTACGCGGAGGGCAACCTGGAAAACACCGATTATTTTTACCCGGAGCTGACGGACAAGGCCGTAGCGGTGAAAAAGGTGGAGGAAGGCTTTCTGAACTACCTGGAGCAGGACTTCTTTCAGAGTCCCGGGCCCTCTTATTGGGTGCTGGAAGTGGAGGGACGCTGGGTCAGCGCCCTGCGCTTGAACGAAATAAAGCCCCGCTTCTTTTACCTGGAGGCCCTGGAGACCCGACCGGATGCCCGCAGAATGGGCTTTGGCGCAAGGCTTCTGCGGGAGCTGATCACCGCGCTGCAAAAGCAGGGAAGCTTTACCATCTGCGACTGCGTGGGGAAGCGGAACGAAGCTTCCCTTCGGACCCACCTGAAATGCGGCTTTGAGATCGTCTCCCAGGAGGGCTGGGACTATCTGAGCGGAGAAGCGAGCGAACGGACCTACGGAATGCGCTATCATTTTGAATGAACCATAGATTCCGCTGCACCGATCGATCATACTGACCCAAAAACACAAGAGGCGGGGAAATCCTCCCCGCCCCTGTTTTTTGCTGTGTTTTTTCAGCTGCCCTGAACCGCGTTCCGCTGCTTGTCGCTGATTTCGAAGACAAAGACGCAAACGGGTTTCTCAGCATTCGGAATCGTCAGCTCACCGGAATCAACGGCGCATTTTCCGACAAAGCCGATGGTTTTGAAAAGCACCGTTTTTCCGATGATTTTTTCTACCATCGGCTCTACGCTCTTCGGCGCGTGCTGCTTCATGATTTGCGCGGCGATTTCGTTCAAGCTGCCGTACAGCTCCGCAGTTTTGCTGATCGGATCACGCAATACCGTTTCAAGCTGCGCGAGCTCTTTTGCCGTAAAGACCGGGTAATCACCGCTTCCGTCGAGCAGGGAAGCCTTGACCGTCGCATCGCTGCAGTGATACTGACAATTCTCCGGCAGCACGCCGAAATTCGCATAGGCCGCCGCGTAGCGTTCGCTGAGTTCATCGTATCCCGCAAAAGCGCCGCAACCATATTCTTTCACGCTCCGTTTTTCTTCTTCCGTGCCGGATCCGCTTTCATCGTGATCCTCTCCGTAATGGATTCCCGTTGTCTCGGCAGAGAGCTCATCGGGGACGAGGCGGGGCCGATCTGCTTCAAACACGCCGCAGCCCCTGAGCATCAACAGCCACAGCAGCGGCCACAAGAGACGGTTGTCATCGAGAGCGCTCCCGCAGAAGCCGAGCTTGCGGACAGCAGGGAGCAACCGTTTCGTATCGCAGAGGATCTCTCCGATTTGTTTGACACATGCTGTCCTTGCCGCTGCGTAGAAATTCTGCATAAAATCGTTTGTGAATATGACAAGATTCGTCTGATACCTGCCGCCCGGGAGTGCCGTGAGCAGCTTGTACGTTTCAAGCAGCGCGACCTCGTCTTCCATGTAGACCGTGGAAACGCCCAGCTCGACTGAGAGCTCACGGATCGTCATAGGCGTGTAATATGCGCTGTGGAGAATATTACCGGGCAGCTTGCGGTTGAACAGATTTCTGTATTCGCGGTTGAACTGACCGGAAAAGATTGTAACAAACTCAAATCTTGCGGGCTTGTAGCTTTTTTCACCAAATTGTCTTTCCATGCCGATGCCTTCTTTCAATAATTGTCTTGTTTTGAACAGGTGATACTTGACCATTTCAAGACTGATTCCCTGTTCTGTTGCAATTTCCTTACAGGATTTGTTTTGGAAATAGAAGGCAAGGCAAACCTCACGGTTGGTTTTGGAAAGCAGCGATAATTCACGCCGGAGCAGATTCAGACTTTCTCCATCGCTTTCACGTTCGACGATCTCATCCTCCGGCGACGGTTCTGCCTGGAAAGACGCATCCTCGTCCGGCAGCGGTAGAAGACTGTTCCACCGTTCCTTTTGCTTTATGAATTTGCGGAAGGTATTTTCCGCGACCCTCCACAAAAAAGCCCAAAACGCTTCTTCGCTCTTGACGTTACCGGCTGACTTCAAAACCTCGCATACGATCTCCTGCGTCAGATCGTCCACAGCGTCCTTGTCGTAAAGCCGTGCGAAGGCGTAGCCGTAGATGTTTTTCAGATTTTCAGAGATCAGCTTTGCCGCTTTTTGGTTTTCCATACCGTTCCAATTCCTTTTTGAAAGCTTTCGTCTATATAGTATCGGCAGGCGGCATTTGGTTAAGGTGAATTAAAAAATTTCTGACACTGCGTGCGATTCTGCCAGCAGCCATTCCGTCTGAGGCTCCGCAAGAAACGTATTCAGGTCGGCGGCAAACACCGGATCAAAGGCGGAAGCCCGGCCGCAGCCCGCCGTCAGGGGGTCGATCCGGCGCTTTTTCGCGGGGATCTGCCGCCAGGGGCGGCCGTCTGGCGGCGTGTCGGCGCGGAGAATTCGGCCAATGTTCTGAAAACGCCTCCAGTCTGCTGCCAGCGGCGAGGCTTCCAGCTTGGCAATCAGCGCCGGCTCCGTGCCGTACAGGTCGGCGGTGGAGAGGACCCCGGCTTCCAGCGCCCGGGCCAGCAGCTCGCTGAGGGCCTGCATGGCGTATCGGTCCGCGTCGGAGACGTAGACCCTGGAGCAGGCCAGGGCTGCGTTGGCAAAGCGGGAAGCAAGGACGGGAGAACCGAAGACCAGCTCCGGGCTGCCCTCCTCGTTGACGCCCACCCGCAGGTCGGCATAGAGGGCGGCGATTTCTTCCCGGGTCAGGAAGCCCCAGCGCAGGGCGTTGCCCAGGCTGTATTCCAGCCGATCCGCCGAGAGCCGGGGGCTGTCGTTGTCCGCAATGGGGTAACGGTGGTAGTCCGCCACCTCGTCGGTGGAGAGGCCGTGTCGGGCCAGTACCGCCTGGATCGCCGGGCTGGCTGCGATCCGCTCCCGGGTGCCCTCCTCGGTGGCCTCCTGGGTCAGATAGTCCCCCCGCAGAAAGTCTACCACGTGGGCGAAGGTGGGGGTTGCCACGTCGTGAAGCAGTCCGGCGGCGGCCTGGGCGGAGTCCTCGGTAAAGTGCCAGACAATGAGCCCTACCCCCAGGCTGTGTTCCAGCCGGGAATAGGACCCGCTTCCGGCGAATTGGGGGAAGGCCGTGTACTCGCAGCCGCAGTTCATCCCCACCTGCCCCAGCCGCCGCAGCGCCGGCGTCTCCGCCAGCTCCGCCAACACCGCCGGAACAGGGCCGTGATAAAGCTCGAACAATTTTACGTCCATAAAATCATGCATTATGTATTACTCTCCGCTGAGCATCTTCCGAACCTCCTGCAAAAAGACCACGTCCTCCGCTGTGAGCTTGGCGTTGCCGTGGATGGACTTGCCCGCCGCGTCCGTGACGGTCACGTCCATCACGGTTCCGTCGGTCATACAGTTGTCGGTGATGTAGGCCAGATAGCGCATGAATTTCGGGTGGCGGGCCGTAAAGGCCTCGTATTGCTTTTTGAGCTGTAAGAGCTTTGCGGGGTTTCTCATTTCTCTTCTTCCTCCCATTGCTTCCAGGTCTCCGGGGCGTAGCCCACGGTGGCCTTTTTTCCGTTGCGGACGACCGGCAGACGGATCAGGTCCTGATTATCGTAGACCTTGTCCTCCTTGGCAGTCTCGCTTCCGAGATAGCGGAGCAGGTCGAGATCGGGATCCTTGCAGTCCCAGTCTACCAGCTTGTCCACGCCGCCCACGGCGCGAAGCACGGAATCATATTCCTTGCCGGACAGGCCGTAGCGTTTCATGTCGATGAACTGATATTTGACCCGCCGCTCCTTGAACCAACGTTCGGCCTTCTTGGTGTCAAAGCTCTTGGCGGTGCCGAAGATTTGAATGTTCATAGTTGTTTGCCCTTTTCCTCGTTTGGCCGGCAGATTGCCGGCACTACGGATTTACCGGCAGATTGCCGGCGCTACGTGTTGGTATCGTATCGAACCTTTATCAAACACAGCCCCTTAGCCGGGACGGTAAAGCCCGCGGCGGCGCGGTCGCCCGCGTCCAGGAGAGCCGCGGCCTCGGCAGGGGAGCGCTCGCCGCGTCCCACCTCGAGCAGGGTGCCGGTCAGAATGCGGACCATGTGATGCAGGAAACCGTTCGCGGTGAAGTCGAAGCGCAGCTCGTCCCCGGCCTGCGTGATCTCGATCCGGGAGAGCGTACGAACCGTGGACTTCTTCGTTTTGACTGCCGAGAACGCCCGGAAATCGTGCGTCCCCTCCAGGAGCCGGGCTGCTGCCTCCATGGCCGGAACGGAATACTGCCCCGGCAAGACGTAGACGAAGCGCCGCTCAAAGACGCAGGGCGCATCTGTGGTCCAGACGCGGTAGCGGTAGGTCTTCTCCACGGCGGAGAGCCGGGCGTGGAAGCGCGTCGGCGCGTATGCCACGGAAACCGCGCCGACGTCCTCCGGCAGGTATTGCCGCAGGACAGCCAGCACTTCCTCCGGCGGCAGGTCGCGCACGGTCTGGAAGGAAGCCGTCTGCGCGAGCGCGTGAACGCCCGCGTCGGTGCGCCCGCTCCCGTGGACCTCCACGGGTTCCGCAAAAATCCGGGACAAGACGGCCTCCGTCTTGCCCTGGATTGTCAGTTCGTTGTCAGACAGCCGCTGCCATCCCCGGTAGCGGCTGCCGTCGTATTGTAGGATCAGTTTGTAGTTTGGCATAGTCGTGGCGCGGGCAATCTGCCCGCCGTTTTTCCGTAGGGACGGCACTCTGCCGTCCGCACCATGTTACGCGGCCTCCAACTCCTCCAGCGCTTCGGATCGAGTGTCCGCGGAGCAGATGAAGTTGCCGTTTGCATCGTAGACCTCGTAATGTCCCCGTACCGAAATAATTTTGTAACCAGAGTTCATAAGCTCAGCTCCTTTGTTTTTACTTTCTGAGCTTATTGTAATCTGATAATAATCCCATAAGTGGGACAATAGGTGCGATTCTTCCGCGTAGGGCGGACAGACCGCGGGCCGACGGGAACGCGAGAGAACCGGAGCGCGGCGGCCTGGGGTCAAGCCGCCCTACTTGGAGAGGACCTCGTCGAGGAAGGCCAACACGTCTTCGTGCAGCTCCTCGCGGTTCAGCTCGTTGTGCATCTCATGCCGTGCGTCGGGGTAGAGCTTGAGGCGCACGTCCTGCATGCCTGCTGCCCGGAAGGCTTCGTAGGTTTGCCGGACGCCCTTGCCGTTGCTGCCGACCGGGTCCTTGTCGCCGCTGACAAAGAGAACGGGCAGATTTTTCGGCATTTTTGCCAGATTGTCTTTCTCTTCGTTCATCAACATGCCACCCAGCATCTCCCGGGCCAGTCCGATCGACGCGGAGAAGCCAAGCAGCGGATCGGCGATGTACTTGTCTACCTCATTTTCATCCCGCGTCAGCCAGTCCACAGGCGTCCGGGGATTCTCATAGCCCTTGTTGTAGGAGCCGAACATCAGCTTGTCGATGGTGGGGGAAGTCGCGTTCATGCCCTTCCTTCTGCCTTCGAGCAGACAGATTGCCCGTCCGGATTTCAGCACCGGCTTCGGCATCCAGCCGGTGCCGCTGATCACGGCGGCGGCCAAACCTGCGTCGGGGTAGGTATAGAGCAGTGTCCGGGTCATAAAGGAACCCATGCTGTGTCCGTAGACAACGTAGGGCAGGTCAGGATACTCTTCTTTGGTCATTTGCAGCAGACGGTAGCTATCGGAGACGGCGGTGAGCCAACCGTCGGCAAAGCAGCCCTGCGGGATCTCCTCGGAAATAGATTTGCCGTGCCCCATGTGGTCCTCGGCCACGACCACGAAGCCGTGCGCGGTGAACACCTTCGCCAGCTCGTCATACCGTGCGGCGTATTCCGCAATCCCGTGGATGATCTGAATGACGCTGCGGGGCTTGCCATCAGGAATCCATTGGCAGCAGTGAATCCGGGTATTGTTTCGGACCGGGAAGTAAAACTCTTTCATGGAATACTCCTTTCTGTCCTGATTATAGGACCGATAAGAATGTAGAATGCAATCGTAAAACAAAGAAACGGAGGGTTCCATTATGACAAATGAATTGACGTATCCCCTGCGGGGACAAACAAGAATCCGCATCCTGCCGCAGCCCACGCGGGCGGAACGGGAGGCTTACCGACGCAGCAGAAGGAGAAAAGCCCTGTGGAACACGGTTTCGGAGGCCCTGGCGACCTTCGGAATCGTCGCCTGTATGTTCCTGTGCGCTGCTGCGATCGTCTGCGTGGTCTGATTATTTCGAATTCTTGTTGTACAGAAGTTCCAGGCCGCGCAGCAGCAGATTCTCATCGATCACCATTTCACGCTTGCAGAGGGGAACGATGAACTTTGCGAGGCCGCCGGTGGCGATGATCTTGGTCGGATAGCCCAGCTCTGCCTCAATGCGCTCCACCATGCCGTCCAGCATGGCGGCCGAGCCGAACAGCAGGCCGCTGCGCATGGAATCCACCGTGTTGGTGCCGACGACCTTCTTCGGCTTTTCCAGGCTGATGCCGGGAAGCTGCGCCGTACCGCTGGACAGGGCGTTCAGCGAGAGCATGACGCCCGGGGCGATGGTGCCGCCCAGGAACGCGCCGTCGCGGCCAATCACGCAGATCGTGGTGGCGGTTCCCAGGTCAATGACGCACAGACCGGTGCCGTAGGCCTCCATAGCCGCGACGGCGCCGACGATCAGGTCGCTGCCGGCCTGGGCGGGGTTGTCGATTTTGATGTGCAAACCGGTCTTCAGGCCGGGGCCGACGGTCAGACAGGTCTTGCCGGTCAGCCGCTCCGCGGCGTCTACCATGGATTGCTGGATCTGCGGAACGACCGACGAGACGATACAGCCGTCGATTTCGTCGGGCGAAACGTGGAACAGCTCCAGCATGGCCTTCAGCTCCGCGCAGTATTGATCCTTGGTCTTGATCCGATCCGTGGCCATTCGCGCCTCAAACAGGATCTCCCCGTCGCGGATGCAGCCTAAAACGATGTTGCTGTTGCCGATGTCAATGGCTAAAATCATGCTTTGCCTCCTGTTCAGGAACAGGGCCGAATGCCCCAGCTTTGAATTTTTCCGTTTTCAATCAGAAAGAAACCGTAGGTGGACGGGGATCCGTAGCCGCAGGAGCCGGGGTTCAGGACCTTGATCCCGCGGATCTCCTGCTGATCCGCAACGTGCGTATGGCCGTACAGCAATACGTCTGCGTTTTCCTCCATTGCGGCGTAGACGGCGGTAGAGACGCCGCTCTTGACGCCGTAGCTGTGTCCGTGGCAGAGAAAGAACCGTACGCTGCCCAAAACGAGGGTCAGTGTTTGGGGCGTATCGCTCCAGCTGTCGCAGTTGCCCCGGACCGTCGCCACGGGAAGAGTTTGGAATTCGCGGCTGATGATTTCGGCGTCGGCGTCGTGGTCTCCCAAATGGAAGACATAGTCCGGCTTTTCCCGGGCGATGACGTCCCGCATGGAATCCAGCTCCCGGTGGGAGTCGGAAAAAACAATCAGCTTCATGTCTGCACCAATTCCTTTCCTCTTGCATATCCTATTATAACAGATAATCTCATAGGAGGCAAGGAAATGCTTGAAGCGTCACAAAAAATTTCCAATTCTTTCCGTCGTTCTGCACAGGGCGGGGGAAGGGGTATCCCCCGTCATTCTGAGCGCAGCGAAGGATCCGCACCCCACCCCCGTCATTCTGAGCGTAGCGAAGAATCCGTTCCCCCGCAGCCGGATCCCGCGCAAATCAAGCGCCTGCTGAGCGGCGCGGAGGGGCAGGCGTTGCTTCGAATTCTGCAAGCCGACGGCGGCGCAGGGATCCGCGCGGCCTCCGCAGCGCTGCAGGGAGGCGATATGGAGGCGGCCAGGGCGGCGCTCACGCCGCTGCTGACGGGAACGGACGCGGAGGAGCTGACAAAGCGGATCGAGGCGCAGCTCTGAGATGGACGATTTGCAAAGCACGGTGCAAAGTATCCTCTCCGATCCGGAGCAGATGCGTCAAATCGCTGCAATGGCCGAGTCGCTGGGGCTGAAGCCGCCGGACGCTGCGCCGAGCGCCGGTCATCCGGAGCAAAGCACGGGATCCGTTCCAAGCTCCGGTCATTCTGAGCGAAGCGAAGAATCCGTTCCTCCCGGTATCCCGGACCTTTCCAAGCTTATGAGCGGCCTTTCCGCCATGCAGGGAACGGAGGACCGGGTCTTTGCCGCCCTGCGGCCGTCCCTGTCTCCGGCGGGACAGGGGAAGGCGGACCGGGCAGTCCGGGCAGCGAAGCTGGCCAAGCTTGCGAGCCGCTTTCTGACTCGACAGAGGGACGGCCATGTATAGCCGCTATACACCAAACGCGAACGGCGGTTTTGACCGCCGCCAGCTCCCGGACGAGGCCGACCTGCGTGCTGCCCAGGGCAGGGCTCCGCCGCCTGTGCAGGAACATAACACGGATACGCCGATCCCGCCCATATCGTCCGCAAGAGCCAAATTCTCCGGCCCACCCCCGGCGTCTGCCGCACCAATAGGGGCCGGGTCTCCTGCCCCGCC
Organism: uncultured Clostridia bacterium; assembly: GCA_946411475.1. Classification (GTDB taxonomy): domain Bacteria; phylum Bacillota; class Clostridia; order Oscillospirales; family Oscillospiraceae; genus JAFRPC01. The sequence continues at coordinate 10,037 of CAMKED010000018.1, forward strand.
CCCGCGGCCCATTCGCTTTCGGCCCGGCCCGCCGCGCCGTCCCCCCTCCGCAGGGGCCGGGTTTTACGGCCCGCAACCCGCCCCGTCTGTACCCGTAGGGGCCGGGATCCCCGGACTGTCGTCCGTGCTGGGTGGCATGCTTGGCCCGAACGGTTTGCTTGGCCAGCTTCTGCCACATGGTCTGGATTCGGAGGATCTTCTGATCCTGGCCGTCCTGCTCTTGTCTATGAAGCAGGACGGTGCTTCGCCCACGGAGCTTTTGATTGCCGTGGGGCTGTATTTCTGGTTATAAAAACAGGCAACGCCCACCGGGACAGACCCGATGGGCGTTTTGATGTGAAGGGTTCGACTATCCGACAGAAAACGGAGCAAATTCAAACGGCGCCTGTTCTGCAACTCCAATTCGGACGACCTCCAGCTTTGAGGCGACTTCCTCCAACAACGGAATCAGAGCCGCTTCATCCGGCACAGTTTGGAAGGAATGCAGCTCGATCCAGTAGTTTTCTTCCACGTTGTACAATCGCAGGAAAGGCAGGCCGTCGCTTCGGAGCAGCACGGCCGGAAGACCGCCGCAGTCCATTTCCCGGATCACTGTCTCGCCGGCGGAAACAGGCGCATGCTTCCCGCGTTGAATAATCACGGAAATATAAACATCGTCCGACTTCTTCGCAAGCTGTACGTTTTTGTACAGCTTGTTGAGATCCAGTTCAGGATCCTCTAACGTTGCATTCATCAGCTCGGACGCAACGGAGATCGAGAAAACTGTTTCCCATCCCTCTCCCAGCTCCGATTGTCGCAGGGCGTAGGAATCGTTTCGATGCTGATCCATTTGAATCCGGGTGTCCACAAGCTGCAGATCCTGCACCGCCTGATCCGCTTCGTCGAAGGACTTGGTGGAGCTTGCAATCAGGACGCAGTTGCTGGCTTCGCTGTGACAGAAAATATGCCACGAGACCGCGCCGTCCGGGTCTGTATAGACGATCCAGGCGGTTTCAAAGCCGTTTTCGACTTCCTCTTTTTCCACCGAGAAGCTGCCGCGGGTGAAGTAGCAGTCGCGGCTTAGCGTAGGACTGCCCTGAACCTCCACGGTCAGAAGCTTCCCTTCGCTGTCAACGCCGAAATAGCGGGAGAAAACGCCGTCCAGGCTTGTCCCGGCCGGAAGCGCGGAGCGCATCTGATCGTGCTCCATCAACGCCGACAGATCCAGACAGTTCGCCATGTCGGCCATGCTGTGATAGGCTTCCGGCAGGGTAAAGCCCACATAGCTCTGAACATCCGGGTGGGACAGCTCAAGCAACTGCCGGGCAGGGGCCTGCAGCTCTGCCTGCACGGGGCCGTCTATTTCCTTGCGTGGAGCCGTTTGCAGCGCCTCGGCGCCGCGAATGGTAAACCAGCGGGTCGCGGCAAACACACCGCCGGTCAGCAGCAGAACGGACAGCGCGGCTGCCAGCAAGACTGTGCTCACGCGGGGGCGTTTTCGATACAGCTTCGCATGATCCATTGCTTTTTCCAAAGCGGCCTCCGAGGGCTCCACCCAAGAAAACGCGGATTGGTATTGTTCTTTATTCATAGTATTGATCCTCCTGTAAGATTTCTTTCAACCGCTCCCGACCACGGGAGAGGCGGGTCTTGATCGCTCCCTGGCTCAAATGCAGCAGAGAGGCGATCTCCTTGACGGACAGTTCCTCATAGTAGAACAGGTGAATGACGGTGCGCAGGGACTCCGGCAGGGACATTACCGCCCGCACAAGATCCTGTTCCGGCTCGAAGCTTGGCGCGGTCAGAACGGCCTCCACTGCTTCCAGCGGCAGCTCGCCATGCTGCATTCGGAATAAGCTTCGGCACTCGTTTACAGTGACGCGGGTCAGCCACTTGTCCATGTGCGCTTCGTCCGCAAAACCGATCCTGCGCTGCCACAGCTTCAAAAGCACATTCTGCATGACGTCTTCCGCGTCCTCCGGGCTGCGCAGAAAGGAAAGGGCAATCAGATAGATCCGCTGCCCGTTGCGGCGAACGGCATCCTTGTATGCAAGTTCTGTCAATCTCTCACCACCAAGTTTGAAATGAAAAGGCCTTTCACCTATATAACGCGGCAGCGGCGAAAAAGGTTACAGGAAGAAAAAAGAATCGTTCGTTTCGCTTTCGGGTCAGAAAACGAAACGAACGAAGGATAGAAACTGGAAAGGCTTCAAGCGCCGAAATCCGCGGGCTTTTCCGCAATCCGGCCGAAGTGCCATAAAATGGCCTGAGCGATGCGCTCACAGGCGTAGCCGTCGCCGTAGGGATTGACCGCGTGCGCCATCGCGTCGTATGCCGCCTTGTCGGTCAGCAGCGCTTCGGCCAGTGCAAGAATATCCTGTTTGCGGACGCCGGCCAGCTTCACGGTACCGGCCTGTACCGCCTCCGGCCGTTCGGTCTCCCGCCGCAGGACCAGAACCGGCTTTCCAAGCGCAGGCGCCTCCTCCTGAAGCCCGCCGGAATCGGTCATAACGAAATGGCAGCGAGCCATCAGATTGTGCATGTTTTCCACGTCGATCGGGTCAATCAGATGGACCCGCGGAACGTCCTGCAAGATTCCGAACACGCATTCGCGCACCGCCGGGCTAAGGTGGACGGGATAGACCACCTCAATCTCCGGGTGGGAGAGCGCCAGGTCCCGGATGGCCTCCATGATCTCCCACATCGGTTCGCCGTAATTCTCCCGCCGGTGGCAGGTGACGGTAATGACCTTGCGGGCCTGGAAGTCCAGGGCGTTCAACTCCGGCACGGAGAAGACGAAATCCGAACGGACCGTGGTTTTCATTGCGTCGATGACGGTGTTGCCGGTGATGAACTTGGCGCCGGGAACGGCTTCGCGTTCCAGATTGCGCAAATTGTTGACCGTGGGGCAGAAGTGGAGCTCGGCGATCCGGCCTACGAGCGTGCGGTTCATTTCCTCCGGGTAGGGGGAGTATTTGTCCCAGGTTCGGAGCCCTGCCTCCACGTGGCCGACCGGGACCTTGTGATAGAAGGCCGCCAGCGCGCCGGAAAAGGTGGTGGAGGTGTCGCCGTGAACCAGAATCAGATCGGGCTTTGCCGTTTCAATGACCTCGTCCATGCCAAGCAGGGTCTTGCTCGTGATCGAGGAGAGCGTTTGCCGTGCCTGCATGATATTCAGATCATAATCGCCCTTCAAACGGAAGATATCCATGACGGAATCCAGCATTTCCCGGTGCTGACCGGTGAGACAGCAGAGACTTTCAAATTCCGGCAGGGAGGCCAGATGCTTGACGAGCGGCGCCATTTTGATGGCCTCCGGCCGGGTCCCGAAGACGGAAAGGACCTTGATTTTATTCATGCGGTTTCTCCTCATCAGTGTGTGGTGCCTCCGCGGAGGCGGAGCTGCCGTCAGGATCCGAAGCGGACGGGATCCCGTGCTTGACATGATGCCAGAATTTGGCGTGAGGCTTGTCGCCCAGAATGACACGCATGCCGATCGCGCCGACCAGAATGATCGCGCCGAGCATGATCATTGCCTTCATTGCGCCGGAGACAGTCAGCAGCACGGCGGCCAGACCGAGAAGCCCGGTCAGAAGATAGGCGATCGCGACGGACTGCTTCTGACTGAAGCCCATGTCGATCAAACGGTGATGGAAGTGACCGCGGTCAGCCTCCATGGGACTTTTTCCGCTGGCGATACGGCGGATCACCGTAAAGCAAATGTCAAAGATGGGCAGACCCAGCAGCAGGAAGGGAACAATGAAGGAAATGACGGTATAGGCCTTGAATAAGCCCTGAATCGAAACTGTTGCCAGGGTAAAGCCCAGGAAGGTCGATCCGGTATCTCCCATAAAAATCTTAGCGGGGTTGAAGTTATAGGGAACGAAGCCAATGCAGGCGCCTGTCAGGGCAGCCATGATGATGGAAACCTGCGTGTCAGAGACCAGCAGGGCGATGACCAGCAGATTGACGGAGGAGATACAGCTCACGCCGCAGGCAAGGCCGTCCAGACCGTCAATAAAGTTGACGGCGTTAGTGATGGCGACAATCCAGATAATGGTAATGGGATAGGAGAGAAGACCGAAGTCCCAGTAGGAATAGAGACTCGAGCCAAAGGGATTGGTCAGCCGATCGATCCGCAGATCTCCGTAAAAAACCACGATGGCCGCAGCCATAATCTGTACGAACAGTTTCAGCTTTGCGCCGAGCGTGTATTTGTCATCCAGAACACCCAGAATCACCAGCACGATGGCGCCCAACAGGATCGACTGAAGTTCGCGGTCAATTCCCTTGGAAAAGGCCAGAACCGACAGCAAAAAGCCAATGAAAATGGCAAGCCCGCCCATCCGGGGGATGGGAACGGTGTGCATTCGGCGGTCGTCCTTCGGAACGTCAATTGCGCCCATGTGAGTTGCCAGCGCTTTGACAAGCGGCGTGGTCAGAAAAGAGATTGCCCCTGCAGCCAAAAGCGCCGCTCCCGCACGAAGCAGGAAGTTTATATCTAACGTCATAGCAGTATGTCGCCCTTCTGTTTTGCGATCAATTCACTTTTGCTACAAAGCCAATCTTCTTGTACACCTTGCGCAGCGTTTTGTTGGCAATGTAGGAGGCTTTCTCCGCGCCGTCTTTGCAGACAGATTCGAGATAGGCCTTGTCCTTGATGAGCCGCTCGGATTCCTCACGGATGGGGCTGAGCAGGGAAACGACAGCCTCGCCGACTGCGGCTTTGAAGTCGCCATAGCCCTTGCCGTCAAATTCTTTTTCAATCTCAGGGAAGGTCTTTCCGGTGCAGGCGGCGTAAATCGTCATCAGATTGGCGATGCCCTTCTTGTTTACCGGGTCGTAGCGGACGCAGGCGTCACAGTCAGTGATGGCACGCTTGAATTGACGCATGATAACGTCGGGAGGATCCATCAGCGTGATCCGGCCGGGATCATCGTTCTCGGATTTGGACATTTTGGCTTCGGGATTGGCCAGACTCATGATCCGTGCGCCGACCTTGGCGATAAAAGGTTCGGGGATCTTGAAGGTGTCTCCGTAGACGTGGTTGAAGCGCACGGCGATGTCCCGCGTCAGCTCCACGTGCTGCTTCTGATCCTCACCCACCGGGACAAAGTCGGGCTGATAGAGCAGAATATCCGCAGCCATGAGCGAGGGATAGGTAAACAGGCCGCCGTTGATGTTGTCGGCGTTCTTGGCGCTCTTGTCCTTGAACTGGGTCATCCGGGAGAGCTCGCCGAACATGGCGTAGCAGTTGAGGACCCAGCCAAGCTCCGCGTGCTGGTGGACGTGGCTCTGGATAAAGAGCGTGTTCTGCTCCGGATCGAGGCCGCAGGCAATATACTGCGCAAGCTGCTCCATGGTCCTGCGGCGCAGATCGGCAGGGTTCTGCCGTACGGTGATCGCGTGCAGATCCGCCATAAAATAGTAACAGTCATATTCCTCGGCCCGTTCCTTCCAGTTGCGGATCGCTCCGAGATAGCTGCCCAGCGTCAGATCGCCGCTGGGCTTGATGCCGGAAAGCATGACTTTTTTTGGCTCCATCATAAACACCTCTTTGAATCAGAATGATCGAATATTTCGGTTATTATAGCATAGGATTCCTATAATAGCAAGTACTTTTGAACGGGACATAGCCATTTCGTATATAATGAGGAGAAGGAGTGTGATCGGATTGACAGATACCTATTTTCTCGGGGCGAATACGCCCGAGGGCTTTCGCTCGGAATACGGGACCCTGCAGCGGGATCCGCGGATCGAGCGGCTGCTCATCGTCAAGGGCGGCTCCGGCTGCGGCAAATCCACGCTGATGAAGACTCTGGCTGCGCGCGCTGAGGACTGCGGCCTGCGCGTGGAACGCATCCTCTGCTCGTCGGACCCGGATTCTCTGGACGGGCTGGTGATTCCCGGCGTTGGGCTGGCGCTCGTGGACGGAACAGCGCCCCACGTTGTGGAGCCGGCCCTCTGTGGCTGCGGGGCCAATTACATCAATCTGGGCAGGTACTACCGCGAGGGCGAGCTGCACGCGCTTGCTCCGGCCATTCGTGCAGCCAAGGCTGCCAACGCGGCCTGCTACGCACCGGCCTACGGCTGCCTGCGCGCGGCTGCGGCGCTATCCAGGTCCAGACGGCAGCTTTTGGGACGGGAACGGATCCGCGCCGTGACAGAGGAAGCCCTGCGGCAGCTTTTGGATGCGGAGCTGCCGAAGAATGCCGAGCCCGGACGGGAGCGACGGGTCTACCTCAGCGGGGTGACGCCGGAGGGCCTGCTGTCTCTGCCCGTGGGAGAGGGCCGCGTCTGGGCCATTCTGGACGGACACGGCGCGGGCGGCGGCCTGATCCGGAGCCTTGCGGACCGATGGCGAGAGGCGGGGGAGGATGTGATCCTGGCCATGGACCCGCTGGACCCGGACAATCCGGCAGGCGTGCTGCTTCCGGGCAGAGGACAGGGGTGGCTGCGGGTTCACTCTGCGTTCTCGGAGCCTCGGCAGGCCATGCTTCGGCTGGATCTGGATGCGGCACTGGAGGAAGGGCTTTCCGACGCGCTCTCCGCCGGAATGCGGGAACTGAAGGGGATGGAACACAGATTGCTGCGCCAGGCGGTCGGCTGGCTGCGCCAGGCCAAGGCGCACCACGATCTGATCGAGGAGCTCTACCGGCCCGCCGTGGACTTCGCCGGCGTCACCCGGGAGACGGAGCTTTTGTGCAGAGAGCTGTTCTCCGAGGTGACGGGGGACAGGTAATAGGTAAGAGGTAACAAGTAAGAGGTAATTGGTGAACACCGACAATTGTCAACTGTCACCTGTCAACAGTTATTTTTCGCCTCTCACTTCTCCGTTCCACCGAAAATGTCGCTTTGCAGGCGACCATTTTACAATCTCCATGTGGTTTAATACGGGTGTAAACCAAAACAAACCACGCCAAAACACATGGAGGGTACGACAATGAAAAACGAAAAGAACAACATTACCGAGCTGGTCTTCATTCTGGACCGCAGCGGCTCTATGGCGGGATTGGAGAGCGACACCATCGGCGGCTTCAACGCCATGATCGAAAAGCAGAAAAAGCAGGACGGTCTGTGCTGGGTCTCCACGGTGCTCTTTTCCAATGCGTCTGAAGTGATCCATGACCGCGTCCGTCTCGAGGAGCTGCGTCCTATGACGGAAGACGACTACACCGTGGGCGGCTGCACGGCGTTGATCGACGCGATCGGCGACGCGATCCACCACATCGCCAACGTCCACAAATACGCCCGCGCCGAGGACGTCCCGGCCCACACCGTCTTCGTCATCACCACCGACGGCATGGAAAATGCAAGCCGCAGATACAGCGCCGCAGAGGTCCGTAAAACGATCAAAACGATGCAGAACGAGCGCGGCTGGGAGTTCCTCTTCATCGGCGCGAACATCGACGCCGTGGAGACGGCTGCCCGTTTCGGCATTGCCGAGGATCGGGCCGTCAATTACCATGCGGATAAAAAGGGAACCCGGGTCGTCTACGAATGCGTCGGCAAGGCGCTGGGCTGCGTCCGGGCCGACGCGCCCATGTCCGCAAAATGGTCGGAGGAGATCGCGGAGGACTTTGCTTCCAGATAGGTCGGGCGGCATTCAGCGCATACAACTCTTGCAAATCCGGAAAATGTTTCGTAAAATGGTAGAAACATTTTCCGGATTTTTGCGACTATATGGGTGAAAGGACCTTTCAGAAGATCGGAGGAACATCAATGGAGGACGCGACCATCATCGACCTCTACGTGCAGCGCAACCAGCGGGCCATCGAGGAAACGGCTGCCAAATACGGCGGCTACTGCTCCGCCGTGGCGTCGAATTTGCTGGGCTGCCCGGAGGATACGGAGGAGATCGTCAACGATACCTGGCTGGCGGCTTGGAATGACATTCCGCCCAGCCAACCAAGCTGCCTGCGGCTGTACTTAGGGCGACTGACCCGCAACCTGGCCGTCAGCCGCTTCCGCTTTGCCCGAAGCAAGAAACGATTCGCCGGGATGGAGAGCTTACTCTCGGAGCTGGAAGAGGTCGTTCCCGGCGGGACGAGCCCGGAAGAGGCGCTGGCGGGCAAAGAGCTTGCCCTTTGCTTGCAGGGCTGGGTGGACAGTCTGGAGCGGGAGGAGCGTCAGCTCTTCGTTCGCCGCTACTGGCACGGCGTCCCGGTCAAGCAGCTTGCCCGGGAGGCGGGGATCAGTCAAAACGCGATGACCCTGCGCTTGTCGCGTCTGCGCCGGAGCCTGCGGGCCCGGTTGGAACAGGAAGGAGTAGAACTATGAAATCAGAAGATATTTTCAATGCCGTCACGGAGCTCCGCGACGATCAGGTGCGAGCGGGGGAGAGAAAGCTGCACCGTACCCGCACGCCGAACTTTCGCCGGATCGGCGCTCTGGCCGCCGTTCTGGCCGTGGTGATTTTGGCAGGCGTAGCAGCCGGACCGTGGTTGCGCGCCGCGCTGCGCCGCAGCCCGGCGCAAACGGAAGCTGTCCCCCATGATACCGGCGCGCAGCTTGCGAACACGACGACGGAGCCTGCAAAGTCATCCAACGGTGGCGCAGCGGACACGAACGCGTTCAGCCTGGGCCGGGCGGACTATCCCAAGATGGCGCCCTATCCGCGGGACGACCCGTGGCATGAAAATGAGGCCGCCTGGGAGGCCTGGTGGAAGTGCTACAAGGAAACGCACCCGGATACGGATTATTCGCTGGGGATAAACGACTATCTCCGTACGGCTGTTCCCACGCTCCTGTCCGACACGGGAGAGGACAACCGCGTGGTCTCCCCCCTGAACATCTATATGGCGCTGGCTATGCTGGCGGAGACCACGGCAGGGGAGAGTCGGGAGGAGCTCCTGACCCTGCTGAACGTGCCGGATTTGGAAAGCCTGCGGGTGCAGGCCAAGGCGCTCTGGGAGGCCAACTACTGCGACGACGGACGACTGACGGAGCTGCTGGCAAATTCCCTCTGGCTCCGGGACAGAACCGTCTATAACGACGAGACAGTACAAACTCTGGCGGGAGGCTATTATGCCTCCGTCTATTCCGGACCGATGGGAGATGAGGCATACAACGAAACGCTGCGCGCCTGGATGAACGAGCAAACCGGGAATCTGCTGGAAGATCAGATTCGCGACATCGGCATGAGCAGCGACACGGTGGCCGCACTGGTGAGCACGATCTACTATAAGGCTTCCTGGGTCAGCAGTTTTTCCCGTGTAGAAGAAGCCCTGACCTTCCACGGCCCGGACGGCGATACGAATCCTGCGTTTTTGCGGCGCGTTACAGAGGACAGCACGCTCTATTCGGGCGAGGGCTTCCAAGCGGCAGGCGCGAAGCTGGACGGCAGCGGGCAGATGTTTTTCCTTCTGCCCGACGAGGGCGTTCGCCCGGAGCAGCTTCTTGCCGATGCGAGCGCTCTGAACTTCCTGCTCAGCGACAGCGGCCGCAGCAGCACGGACAGCCGTCAGGTGGAGCTGACGCTGACGGTGCCGGAGTTTGATGTGAGTTCCAAGCTCGATCTGATCGGAATGCTGCAGGAGTTGGGCGTGCGCGCGATCTTCGACCCGGATCGCGCCGACTTCTCCCCACTGACGACCGACGTGGAAGAACCGATCACCGTATCCAAAGCCCAGCACGGCGCGCGGCTTGTGGTGGATGAGGACGGCGTCCTCGGTGCGGCATACACCATTATAGAGATGACTGAGGGGGCGTGCGAACCGCAAGAACCCGAACGGGCGGAGCTGACCCTGGATCGCCCCTTCCTCTTCGTCGTGACCAACAACGAGGGTCTGCCTGTTTTCATTGGAATCGTCAACGATCCGAAGCCCTGAATGACAGCCTGATCGAAACCAGCCGCCCCGGATGCCGAAGAAGCATCCGGGGCGATTGTCGTGCGTTTCATAAAAAATCGCAGATTTCGCAGTTTTGCCCTTGCAATTTGAAAAAATGCAAAGTATAATATTCAGGATAGGTTACGATGGGGAGAAGTTGTATCATCGGATGGGAGGCTGCCATGCGCGGATATGTGAAAGCCCTGCGCTATCTCGTCTGGCTGACCCAACTGGGCCTTTCCGTGGCAGTCCCACTGGTGGGTTTTGTTCTCCTCGGCGTCTGGCTCCACAACAGCAAAGGCTGGGGCGGCTGGGCGGTTGCCGCCGGAATCCTTTTGGGCGTGCTCGGCGCGGCCGGCGGACTCTACAACAGCTTCAAGACGCTGAACCAAATGTTAAAACAGGATGAGGAAAAGCCACCGAAGGGCTACAATCACCATGAATAACGGAAATGACAAACGACAAACCCTCCGAGAACTCCTGTTCTTTGCCTTAGGCGAGCTGATTTGCCTCGGGCTGCTCTACGGAGCCTTTGCGCTGCTGCATAAGCTGGATTCCAAGGTGCTGCTCGGCGGCGCGATCGGCGTGTTCACGGCGGTTTTGAATTATTTTCTGATGGCCGTCGGCGTCTATGCCGCGGCGGCCAGAGCCGAGGCCGGCGATCCGGTCCGCGGCAGGCGCGTTATCAGCCTCTCCATGGCCGGACGCTTTTTGCTGATGATCGCGATCCTGGTCGTCGGCGCCAAGAGCGGACTGTGCAACGTGATTGCAATGGTGATCCCGCTGCTGCTGTTCCGCGTGTTGATCTTCGTGGGCGAATTCTTCAGAAGAAAGGACGGTTGATACGATGACGATCAACGGACCGAAAATATACTTTACCATCCCGATCTTCGGCGGAATTCCCATCACGCAGACTCTTGTGACATCCCTCGTCGTGACGATTATCCTTTGCGTGAGCGGCGTCCTGCTTGGTAGAAATCTCACCAAGCGACCCGGCAAGCGCCAGGTGCTTGCGGAAAAAGCCGTCACGGTCATCACCGGCATGGTCAAGGAGGCCATGGGCGATCACAACGCCTATTGGACGCCCTTTATCGCTACGGTGTTCCTCTCCTCGCTGCTTGGAACGCTGCTCGGCATGACCGGCGTTCTCCGCTCCTCCACCGCCGACATCAGCACGACGATGACCTGGGCGGTCCTCGTCAGCTTTATCTGCTGGTATGAAGCCATCAAGAACAACGGCTTCCTGGCCTGGCTCAAGGGTTTCACCGAGCCCATTGCTGTCATGACGCCGATGAATATTGTGTCCGAGATCGCGCAGCCCGTTTCCCTGGCTTTCCGTCACTTCGGCAATATTGCGGGCGGCGGCGTGATCACGGCGCTGATTTACTGGGCGCTCTCCGGTGCGTCCGCCGGAATATTGCGTCTGATCGCTTCCAGCTCCGTGGCGGTGCCGCTGGTGCTGCTGGCTGCCGGTGTGGGTTTGCTGATTCTGTCCCGTCCCAAGGCGGACCGAAAGCGGAAGAAGCTGCCGCTGCTGGTCGGCGTCCTCTGTACGGCGCTGGCCGGGCTTCGTTTGATGGACTGGCTGTGGAGCCTGACCGGAAGAGCCTGTCCCGAGATGAACGGCCTCGCCTGCGGCCTGCTGTGGTTTGCGGCGCTCGCGGTTTTGCTGGTCGGCCTCGTCCTGCTGATCGCGCATAAGGACAAGCGCGGCACGATCCTCGGCATCGTTCTGGCTGCCGTCGGCTTCGTCGCGATCTGCTTCGTCTCCGAGGGCCCGCTGAACGTACCCGTGCTGACCCTGGGTCTGCCCGCGGTGCTGTCGCTCTACTTCGACGTCTTCTCCGGCGTGATCCAGGCCTTCGTGTTCAGCCTGCTCACAATGATCTACATTTCCGGCAACTGCCCCGCACCCGAGGAAAAACAAAACCCGTAATCCTTTAGGATCGACCCTATTCACATATCACAATTAGGAGGAACAAACAATGGAACTTACTGAGGCAATCGTCAGGGCGGCCTGCGCGCTGGGCGCCGGTCTTTGCATGGGTATCGGCGCCATCGGCCCCGCCATCGGCGAAGGCAACGCCGTCGGCAAGGCGCTGGAGGGCATGGCCCGTCAGCCGGAATCCACCAGCAACCTGCGTACCAATATGCTTGTCGGCTGTGCCGTCGCGGAGACCACCGGTATCTACTCCCTGGTTATCGCGCTTCTGCTGCTCTTCGTGTTCTGAGACCGTTGAAGTTCAAGACCAAAGAAAGGGAGGGATTCTCCAATGTCAGGGTTTGAGAACTTCATTGGCTTTAATCCCTGGACCGCCCTGTTCACGCTGCTGAATATGGTGCTCACGTTTCTCATTTTGAAAAAATTCCTCTTCAAGCCTGTCAACAAGATGATCGACGATCGGCAGAAGGAGATCGACGACATCTATGCCGACGCGAACGCCGCCAAGCAGGACGCCGAGGCCATGCGCGCCGATTATACCCGCAAGATCTCCGAGGCCAAAGAGACCTCCGCGCAGATCGTGGCAGAGGCGACACAGGAGGCCAACCGCCGCAGCGATGAGATCATCCGCCAGGCCCGTCAGGACGCCGACGCTCTGCGGCAGAAGGCCGGAACGGATATCGCGCTGGAAAAGAAGAAGGCGCTGAACGAGGTCAAGGGCGATATCTCCAAGATCGCGCTGGACATCGCCGGCAAGGTCGTCGAGCGCGAGATGAACGACGCAGATCAGGAACGCCTGGTTGAGGGCTTCCTGCGCGAGATGGGGGATCAGGTATGACCCAGATCGCCAAAAACTACGCCGACGCGCTTTATGAGCTGGCACGGGACGAGAGCCTGGACGAGGAAATCTACGGACAGCTTCGGGCGGTGCGGGAACTTCTGGATACCAACCCCGATTACGTCCGTCTGTTGAGCGCGCCCAACCTGCCCAAGCCCGAGCGCTTGGCAGCGCTGGACGAGGCATTTTCCGGCAAGGTACATCCCTATCTGTTGAGCTTTTTGAAGCTGCTCTGCGAACGGGGCCACATCCGGGAATTGAAGGACTGCTGCGTCCAGTATCGCCGTCGCCGCAATGCCGACCTCGGCATTCTCGACGCGGTGGCGATCACCGCCGTCCCGCTGCGTGCGGAGCTGCAAGAGAAGCTGCGCCTGCGCCTGCAAACGCTGACCGGCAAACAGGTCGATCTCCAATATCGGACCGATCCGTCGGTCCTGGGCGGCATCCGTCTGGAATATGACGGCAAGGCGCTGGACGGCACCGTCCGCAACCGCCTGGCCGGTATTGAAAAAACGCTTTCCGAAACTGTAATCTGACTCCGTAAGGCGGCAAGACCCCTGGCCGCCGCGACGCGCAAAATGCCTCCGTAGGGCGGTCAGCCGCCCGCGAATTCACGTTAGAAAGAGGTACACCATGGAATTCAGACCGGACGAGATCACAAAGATCATTCGTTATCAGATTAAAAATTACGAAACCAAAATCGAGCAGAGCGAGACCGGCACCATACTCTCCCTGGGCGACGGCATTGCCCGCGCCGCGGGCCTGGAAAAGTGCATGGTCAACGAGCTGGTTGAGTTTCCCAACGGAACGTACGGCATGGCCCAGAATCTGGAGGAGCACTCTGTTTCTCTGGTCATCCTCGGCTCCGACGAGGGCATTCGCGAGGGCGACACCGTCAAGCGTACCGGCAAGGTCGTCTCCGTGCCTGTGGGCGATGAGCTGATCGGCCGCGTGGTCAACGCCCTTGGCGAGCCAATCGACGGCAAGGGCAGACTGTCCATTGAAACATACCGTCCCATTGAAATGCCGGCCCCCGGCGTCATCGAGCGAAAATCCGTCTCTGTTCCGCTGCAAACCGGTATCAAGGCCATCGACGCTATGATCCCGATTGGCCGCGGTCAGCGTGAGCTGATCATCGGCGACCGTCAGACCGGCAAAACGACCATTGCAACGGATACGATCCTGAACCAGAAGGGGAAGGACGTTATCTGCATTTACGTTGCCATCGGCCAGAAGCGTTCCACCGTCGCCCAGATCGTCAATACCCTGACTATGGGCGGTGCGATGGACTACACCATCGTCGTCTCCGCGACTGCTTCGGAGCTTGCGCCGATGCAGTATATCGCTCCCTACGCGGGCTGCACCATGGGCGAGTATTTCATGGCCAAGGGCAAGGATGTGCTGGTGGTCTACGACGACCTCTCCAAGCATGCGGTGGCCTACCGTGCCATCTCCCTGCTGATCCGCCGTCCGCCCGGACGTGAGGCCTATCCCGGCGACGTCTTCTACCTGCACTCCCGGCTGCTGGAGCGTGCGGCCCGGATGGCGCCGGAGTTCGGCGGCGGCTCACTGACGGCCTTGCCCATCATCGAGACCCAGGCGGGCGACGTCTCCGCCTATATCCCCACGAACGTCATTTCCATCACCGACGGCCAGATCTTCCTCGAGACTGAGCTCTTCCACGCCGGCGTCATGCCTGCCATCAACCCCGGCATTTCCGTTTCCCGCGTGGGCGGCGCGGCCCAGATCAAGGCGCTGAAAAAGGTTGCCGGTTCCCTGAAGCTGCTCTACTCCCAGTACCGTGAGCTGCAAAGCTTTGCGCAGTTCGGCTCCGACCTGGATCAGGATACCAAGGACCGTCTGGCGCAGGGCGCCCGCATCGTGGAGGTGCTCAAGCAGTCCAACAACGCACCGGTTCCCGTCGAGCTCCAGGTCTGCATCATCTACGCCGTGGTCAACGGCTACCTGAAAGAGATCGAGGTCGCGCAGGTGCACGAGTTCGAGCAGGGCCTGTTCCGCTATCTTGACACTCATGCCCACAAGCTGCTCCGCTCCATCGTAGAGACCAAGGTACTCTCCGAGGAGAGCGAGGAGGAGCTCAAGCAGGCCTTGACCGCCTACATCGGAGAATTCAAAAAGACCCATTGAGGAAGGAGGCATGACACATGGCTGGCGTTTCCATGAAGGACATCAAGCTCCGCATCAAGAGCATGGAAAGCACCAAGCAAATCACCAAGGCCATGGAAATGGTCGCTGCCTCCAAGCTGCGCCGCGCCCAAGAGCGGGTGGCAAGCTCACGTCCCTATTTTGAAATCCTCTACGATACGCTCAATACGATCGCCAACAACACCGAGGATTTTTCCTCCCCTTATCTGGAAAAGCGTGAGGTCAAGAAGATCTGCTACGTGGTAATCGGCGGCGATCGCGGCCTGGCCGGAGGATACAACAGTAACGTATTCAAGCTGGCGTACAGCCGCATGGAAGGTCAAAACGTCTGCGTCGTTCCGATCGGCAAGAAGTGTCTGGAATTCTTCCGTGCCAGAAAGCTGGAAATTCTGACCGATATCTATGCTGTGGCGTCGGACGTCCACGTGGGCGACTGTTTCACTATGGCGAAGATGCTGAGCAAGGGTTTCCTGGAAGGCGAGTTTGACGCTGTATGCGTCGTCTACACGAACTTTGTCTCTATGCTCTCCCAGTCTCCCGCCGTGCTGGACCTGCTGCCTTTGGCCTACCATCCACGCCCCGGCGATACGAATTCCGGCTGCCTGACGCTCTACGAGCCGGACAGTCTTTCCGTGTTCGATGCCATCATTCCCGAGTATTTAGGTGGTCTGGTCTACGGTGCGCTCTGCGAGTCGGTGACCTCCGAGCAGGGTGCCCGCCGCACCGCGATGGACGCCGCTACCAAGAACGCTGAGGAAATGATCTCCAGCTTGAGCCTGCGCTACAACCGGGCCCGCCAGGGCGCGATCACGCAGGAAATCACGGAAATCGTTGCAGGTGCGGAACAATAACGTCTTCCTTATATGCCTTCCCCTTGAGGGGAAGGTGCCCCAGTGCGCACACTGGGGCGGATGAGGTGGAGTATCTGCATCGGAACGGTAGGGACGGCACTCTGCCGTCCACCCGAGTTTCTCTGAACCCTGAACTCTGAACAAGGAGTAACAAATATGGCAAATAAAAACATAGGAACCGTGGTCCAGATCATGGGCCCGGTCATGGACGTCCGTTTTGAAAACGGCAATCTGCCTGCTCTGCTGAACGCCATCGAGGTCTACAACGGCGAAACCAAGCTGACTGCCGAGGTCGCGCAGCATATCGGCGACGACGTGGTTCGATGCGTCGCCATGTCCTCCACAGACGGTCTCCAGCGCGGGATCGAGGCCATCGACACAGGAAAGCCCATCTCTGTCCCGGTCGGCGAGGAGTGCCTGGGCAGAATGTTCAATCTGCTTGGTCGTCCGATTGACAACATGCCCGCCCCCGTCACGGTGGAGCGCTGGCCGATCCATCGCGCAGCGCCGAGCTATGACGAGCAGGAGAGCACCACCGAGATCCTCGAGACCGGCATCAAGGTCGTCGATTTGATCTGCCCCTACGCCAAGGGCGGTAAGATCGGCCTCTTCGGCGGCGCAGGCGTCGGGAAGACCGTGCTGATCCAGGAGCTGATCTACAACATCGCCACGGAGCACAACGGTTACTCCGTCTTCACCGGCGTCGGCGAGCGTACCCGTGAGGGCAACGACCTCTACTATGAAATGAAGGAATCCGGCGTCCTGTCCAAGACCGCCTTGGTCTACGGCCAGATGAACGAACCGCCCGGAGCCCGTATGCGCGTTGGCCTGGCCGGACTGACCATGGCCGAGTATTTCCGCGACGTCAAGAATCAGGACGTTCTGCTGTTTATTGATAACATCTTCCGCTTCACGCAGGCAGGCTCCGAGGTCTCCGCGCTGCTGGGCCGTATGCCGTCTGCCGTCGGCTATCAGCCCACCTTGGCCACGGAAATGGGCGCGCTCCAGGAGCGCATCACCTCCACCAAGAAGGGTTCCATCACCTCCGTCCAGGCTGTCTACGTGCCTGCCGACGACCTGACCGATCCGGCTCCCGCCACCACCTTTGCGCACTTGGACGCCACCACGGTTCTCGACCGCGGTATTGCCTCCCTCGGCATCTATCCCGCTGTGGATCCGCTGGACTCCACCTCCCGCATTCTGACCCCCGAGGTTGTTGGCCGGGAACACTACGAGGTCGCCCGCGGCGTGCAGCGTATTCTCCAGCGTTATAAGGAACTCCAGGACATCATTGCCATTATGGGTATGGACGAGCTCTCCGAGGAGGATACCCTGACGGTCAACCGTGCCCGTAAGGTGCAGCGTTTCCTGTCTCAGCCCTTCCACGTTGCCGAGCAGTTTACCGGCTATGACGGTAAATACGTTCCTTTGAAGGAAACTGTCCGCGGCTTCAAGGAGATCATTGAAGGCAAGCATGACGAGATCCCCGAGTCTTATTTCCTCTTCGCCGGCTCCATTGACGAAGTTGTGGAAAAGTACAAGAAGGGGCGTGAAGGGAAATGACCTTCCATCTGCAAGTCGTCACGCCGGACGGTCTGGCCTTTGAGGGCGAGGCGGAGAAGCTCTCTGTGCGCACACAGGACGGGATCATCGGCATTCTGCCCCGTCATATCGACTACGTGGCGCCGCTCGGAATGGGCGAGGCTGTCATCACAGAGGCGGAGGGCAAGGTCCGTCGTGCTGCCTGTATCGGCGGCATGGTGGCTGTCCACAACGGGGCTGTCCGCTTGGTGGCCACAACCTTCGAATGGGCTGACCAGATTGATCTGGACCGCGCCAAAGCAGCAGAGAAAAAGGCCCGCGATATTATGTCCAAGAACAACGTCTCCGAGCGCGATCTCAAGCTGGCCGAAGCCAAGCTTCACCGCGCCCTGGTGCGGCAGTCTGTGTACAAAGGCCTGTAAGCGCGGATTTCGCAACGGAAGCTGCATGTCTGCATTCCAAAAGCAGGGTTGCCGTATTTCTGCGACCCTGCTTTTCATATGAATAAAAAGACCTGCGATTGGGGAATATCCACAAACAGAGGCCGGATACGAACCTGTATCTTGCGGCCCAAAAATGACAAAATGTCAACATATTGGTTCAGAAAAAAAGATTGGAAAAAAGCAAAAAAATAGCTTGACATTTTGGACGTTGCGTGCTATTATATCGAAGCGCTCGCGAAAAGGGCGCGGTTGTACCTTGA
>CAMKED010000019.1 GCA_946411475.1 uncultured Clostridia bacterium
GCGCCGCTACGGAAGCCGGTGCGGGTCGCGGGCGGCCAATGACCGCCCCTACTGCGCTGAACCCTGAACTCTGAACTCTGAACCGCGGGACGGGGGACCCGTCCCCTACAGAACTTTGAAACAAAACAGGAGGTCCATCGCCTTGTTCAATCAACCGTTCAATCAACACGATCTGACGCGAAACGCGTTTATGCTCCGCGGGCCGCTGGCGCATCTGGGCTACGACTGGTGGTGGCATTCCTTTACCGCCCAGGACGCGGAGACCGGCGAGGACAAGCCGTTCTTCGTGGAGTATTTTATCTGCAACCCGACGCTGGCTGAGGACGAGCCCGTGTTCGGCCAGCTCCCCGCCAACCGCGAGGCCAAAAAACGGCCGTCCTATCTGATGGTCAAGGCGGGCTGCTGGGGCGAGGACCACTGCCAGCTCCACCGCTTCTTCTCCCTGCGGCAGACGCGCATCCACGCGGACGCGCCCTACGAGGTGGAGGCGGGCGACTGCTTCGCCTCCGAAACGGCGCTGCGCGGCAGCGTGGACGTCACGCCTGCCGACGCGCAGGCGCACCCGGAATGGATGTGCGACGCGGGCAGCATGAGCTGGGACTTGGCGCTCGACAAGCAAATCAGCTTCAACGTGGGCTACGGGGCCAGCAAGCCGCTCCGCGACGCTGAGGCCTTCGCGATGTACTGGCACGCGGAGGGCATGAAGACGGCCTACCGCGGGACGGTCGTCTGCAACGGGCGGAAGTATCTGGTCGCGCCCGAGCGCTGTTACGGCTACGCGGACAAGAACTGGGGCCGGGATTTCACCAGCCCCTGGGTCTGGCTCTCCTCCAACTGCCTGACGAGCAAAAAGACCGGAAAGCGGCTCGAAAACAGCGTCTTTGACATCGGCGGCGGGCGGCCGAAGATCTACTTTCTGCCGCTGGATCGCCGCCTGCTCGGCGTGTTCTATTACGAGGGCAAGGAGTACGACTTCAACTTCTCCAAGCTGCACCTGAATGTCAAGACGCGCTTCTCCTTTGAGGAGCAGGAGGAGGTCGTGGTCTGGCACGTCCGGCAGGAGAACTATCAGGCCGCCATGGAGACCGAGGTGCGGTGCCGGAAGCAGGATATGCTTCTGGTTAACTACGAGGCCCCGGACGGTGTCAAGCGGCACAACCGCCTGTGGAACGGCGGCAACGGCTGGGGCACGGTCAGGCTCTACGACAAGAACGGCGGCCAATGGAAGCTGGTCGACGAAGTAGAAGCAACGCACGTCGGCTGCGAATACGGAGAGTACTGCGCGGAACCCTGATTCCCTACGCACGGCAGCAGGACAAGACTTTGTGCCGTCCTGTTGCGGTTCGGCGTTCCGAAACGGGCGGGTTCCCCGTCCCCTTCGGGCCCTGAACCAACTTGCTTTTTCCCGAGCGCTGTGATAGAATAACAGGGACGGAATCCAACACACGGAAAGGCGGTTGTCTCCATGGAAAAGAAAATCGTGAAGATCGTACTCACCGGCGGACCTGCGGCGGGCAAAACCACGCTGATCTCCCGGATCCTCAAGGAATTCAAACAGGACGACGGCTGGCGGGTCATTACGATTCCCGAGACGGCCACCGATCTGATTTCCGGCTTCGGCATAAAGCCCTTCGGCAACTGCCTGTCCATGCTGGAATTTCAGGACTACGTGGTGGACGACCAGCTCCACAAGGAGAAGCTCGCCCTCAAAGCCGCCGAGGCCGTGCCGGAGCCCAACGTGCTTGTCGTCTACGACCGCGCCCTTCTCGACGACAAGGCCTATATCAGCGACGAGGAGTTTGAGCAGGTCATCTCCAAATTCGGCCTCAGCACGCAGACGGCCATGGCCAAATACGACGCGGTGATCCACCTGGTCACCTGCGCCAAGGGCGCGGAGTTCGCCTACAACCTTGGCAACACGGCCCGGACCGAAAGCCTCGATCACGCCGTGGAGATGGACGACCGGACCCTTCTGGCCTGGAGCGCCCATCCCAATCTGAAGATCGTGGACAACGAAGTGAACTTTGAGCGGAAGATGGATCGCGCCGTGCGCGAGATCTTCCGCATCGTGGGCCGTCCCGAGCCGATGGACAAGAAGCATAAGTACCTGATCGCGATGCCGGATATGAACCAGCTCGTGGTCAACTACGGCGCCGTGCCCTTCGAGATGACGCAGAATTACCTGGTCGTCACCAACCCGCGCATTGAGCGCCGCATCCGCAAGCAGAAGAACGGCTCGGACTACCTCTTCTTCTACACCGAGAAGCACCTGATGGAGGACGGGACCATGTGGGACACCGAACGGCCCATTTCCTCCAAGGAATACAAAAAATACCTGCTCGAAGCCGAGCCTGGCCTCCAACCCGTCCACAAGGTCAAATACCGCTTCAACCGCGGCCGCCAGCGCTTTGAGCTCGACGTCTATCCCTTCTCAAAGGAGAAGGCCGTGATGTTCGCCTACGCAGGCAACGACACAGACGAGATCTCCCTGCCCCCCGAAATTGAGATCCTCCGCGAGGTCACAGGCGACCCGGAATACAAGAACAAGACCTTGGCGAGACGGCAAACGCTTTGAGCAGTTGAAAGTTGAGAATTGAGAATGACAGGGGGCGAAATCGTCCCCTGTCGTTTTTCTTATTTCTTCCGGAACGACTTGCAGTCGGTGCACTGATCCTCGGTGGGATTGTACTCGTGCGTGCCGACGGTGATGCGTTCGAGGGAGCAGTAGTTTTCGCCGCCGCAGTGGTTGGCGCACTGCTGCACGGTGCAGGCGATGCAGTGGTTGGCGTTGGCGCAGTTGTTCTTAGACTGATTCATGAGAAGGCCTCCTTTTTTCATTGAAACGTAAATAATCGCACAGCGGAGAATCACCGCTGTGCGATTATTGTACCCCAAAACGGGGACGTTCATACGCAATGCAAAATGCAGAATGCAAAATGAAGGGACGGGGAACGGCGGGCAGCTTGGGGCGTCGCGGGTGACGCCCCGCTGCAATTGTCACCTGTCACTTGTCCCCTGTCACCTGTCACCTGTCAACTGCTCCTCCTCCGAGGGCTGCGGCGCAAAGGACGGAAGCTGCTCGGGGTGGCGGAAGCGGCTGTAGGTGACGGTCTTGTTCTTCGGCACCGTCAGGACCTGCCAGATTGTCCCATCCCGTTCGATCTGGTAGCAGAGGACTTCCCACTCCCGCGGGTCCTGCGGCGGACGGAACGCGGAGAGCTTCAGCGTGCGCAAACGGGCTGTCTCCACAACGAATTGTTCCTGCTCGTAGGTCCGGACGACGGATTCCGCCAGGACGTCTCCCTTTTCAAAATAGGAATAGCTCGTCAATTCGCCGCTGGGGAAAAGCGGATACAGGGGCCGGCCCTGCACGCGATAGTTTTCACTGTCGAATTCCTCGCGGCAGGAGGCCAGGCTGTCGGTAAAGGTGCATGGGATGTCCCCCACCGTCTTGGTCAAGCTCTGGCTTGCGGCGAAAACCAGCAGGGCAAAGAGCGCCGCCGGAATCAGAAAATGCAGGATCTTCTTCTCGCAATTGAGCAGCAGATAGGATGCGCTGATCCAGGCAAATGCCAAAGCAAGCAGCGTCAGCGCCAGATAGACGAGATTGTGGATCCCGGCATTTCGCAGATCCGGATAGAGATGCGGCCAGTCCAGAAGCTGCTTCGCGTGTTGGAACAGCAGAACGACCGCTGCGGCGATCAAAGCAAGCGCGATCCCGCGTTTGATCCAGAGCTTCATGAAAAACCTCCCCCCGTGGGATTCAGAATTGAGCGAACGGTCTTATACTAAGCTCCCATAAAAACCTTTAATCTGTTTCGGCAGAAATTGTGCCATACTTCGTTGTCGTCCTTGCCGGGCGTCAAGCCCGCCTGCGTCCTCCGCCTCGTCTGGCGCAATTTCTGCTCGGAACATTTTTCAATCTTTCTATGGGAGCTTAGTATTACTCGGAAATCTTCCGGGTTTCGAGCAGCTTCTGCTTCAACTGGCCCTCGATCTTGCGGAGTTCCGCCTCGGCCTCGGCCCGCTTCTGACGGCCCTCGGTCTGGATCTGCAGGACCTCGTCCAGCGTGGAGATGAGCTGATTGTTGGTGTGCTGCAGGGTCTCGATGTCCACGATGGCACGCTCGGATTCCTTGGCGGTCTCGATGGTGGCCATCTTCAGCTTGTCGGCGTTCTTCTTCAGCAGTTCGTTGGTCATATCGGTCACCGCCTTCTGCGCCTCGAGGGCCTGCTGGCTGTGGGTCATGCCCAGGGCCAGCACCATCTGGCTCTTCCACAGGGGGATGGTGTTCACCAGGGAGGTCTGGATCTTTTCGGACATCAGGGTGTCGTTGTTCTGGAGCAGACGGATCTGGGGACCCATCTGGATGGAGACCATGCGGGTCAGCTCCAGGTCGTGCAGCTTCTTCTCGAAGCGCAGGCACATGGCGTCGTAGTCGTTGGCACGCTGAGCGTCCTCGGCAAGGCCGGTCTGCTCCGCCTTGGCGCGCAGCTCCACAAGGGTGGTGGCGCGCTCCTGGGCCAGCTTTTCCTTGCCGGCCAGGATGTACATGGTGAGCTGCTTGTAGTAGTCCAGGTTCTTGTCGTACATCTGGTCGAGGACCACCACGTCCTTCATCAGGGTGCGCTGGTGCTCTTCGAGCTCATGGGAGATCTTGTTGACGTTGACCTCAGCCTTGCTGTACTTGGCCTTGAGGGTCTCGATGCCGGTGCCGGCCTTCTTGAAGAGCCCAAGCAGACCCTTCTTTTCCTCGTCGGCGTTGAAGCCCTTGAGCTCTACCACCAGGGAGGAGATCATGTCGCCCACCTCGCCCAGGTCCTTGGTGCGGACCGCAGCCAGAGCGGAGTCGGAGAAGTCGGCCACGTTCTTCTGCGCGCCGGCGCCGTATTCCAGGGAGAGGTTCGGGTTGGTGATGTCGATCTTCTGCGCAAAGTCGTGGACGATCTTCTGCTCGGCCTCGGTCAGCATGGAGTAGTCGGGACCGGCCTCGGGTGCGGGGGGCTCGGGCTCCTTCGGGCTGAGCTCCAGTGTGGGAACAGGCTCAAAGACGGGCATCTCGGCAGCCTTTTCGGCCTCCTTGACGGGAGTTTCGGCTTTGGCTTCTTCGGTTGCAAACTTCATTTCAGGAATGGGATCCATATTGTTTTCCTCCTTAGTGGTAAATGTATACAATCCAACTTCTATATAATACAGCAAAAGTCAGCATAAGTCAAGAATTGCGGCGTTGACTTCATGAGAAAAATTGGATATAATAGGCTGAATCAATATTTGGGAGGTCATTTCCATGCTGATCAAAACCGCTCCTTCCATTCTCTCCGCCGATTTTGTGAATCTCGAACGCGACGTCCGTGCGCTCGGGCCCGCCGGGGCCGATTACGTCCACGTGGACGTGATGGACGGACATTTCGTCCCCAATATTACGATCGGCATTCCCGTCGTGGCCGCCATCAAGAAGATCTCTCCCCTGCCGCTGGACGTACATCTGATGATCGCGCAGCCGCTCCGCTACGTGGAGGACTTCTGCAAGGCCGGGGCCGACATTCTGACGGTCCACGTCGAATCCGACATTCCCGCCAACATCCGCGCCGCGCTGGAAAAGACCCGTGCGCTGGGCGTCAAGGCCGCCGTCTCCGTCAAGCCAAACACCCGGGCCGAGGCGGTGCTTCCCTATCTGGAGCTCTGCGACCTGATCCTGGTCATGACCGTGGAGCCCGGCTTCGGCGGGCAGAGCTTCATGGCGGACATGATGCCAAAGCTTCGGACGATCCGCGGCTGGCTCGACGAGAAGAACCCCGGCTGCGAGTTGGAGGTGGACGGCGGCGTGAACGAGAAAACCGCGCAGCTCTGCAAGGAAAACGGCGCGAACGTGCTGGTCGCCGGCAGCGCCTGGTTCAAGAGCCCCGATCCGGCCGCGTTCTGCCGCGCATTGAAGGCATGAAGCAGTCTGTCGAAGGCATGAGCAAATCTGTCATTCTGAGCGCAGCGAAGAATCCGTCCTCCGTCCCAAGCCTTCCCCTTGAGGGGAAGGCTTTGGAAAACGATCCCGTCTCCGATTGCCGATCGCCTGATTCCGATTGTCTGAACGTCCTCTACTGCGACGCCGCCCTGCTGGTCTGCGAGAAGCCGGCGGGCTGTCTTTCCGAACCGGGGCCGGGGGCCAATCTGCCCGCGCTGGCGGCGGACTGGCTGCGCGCGCGGGGCGAGAATCCGGAGCTCCGCACCGTCCACCGGCTGGACAAGGCCGTGGGCGGACTGATGGTTCTGGCGCGGACGCAAAAGGCTGCGGCTTCCCTGATCGACCAAATCGCGGCGCACACGGCGGAGAAGGAATATCTGGCCGTTCTGCGCGGCGTCCCCGCCGAGGACGAGGCCACGCTCGAGGATCTGCTCTTCCATGACAGCCGCACGAACAAGACCTTCGTGGTCACCCGGCCCCGCAAGGGCGTCCGGGACGCGAAGCTGTCCTATCGCGTCTTGGGCCGGGCCGGTACGGCGGCGCAGCCCTTGACTCTCGTTCGGGTCCGGCTCCACACCGGCCGGACGCACCAGATCCGCGCCCAGTTCTCCCACCGGGGCCTTCCCCTGCTCGGCGATATTCGCTACGGCAGCAAGGCCGCCCACGGCCCCGCCCTGTTCTCCTGCCGTTTGGCCTTCGACCACCCGAGCACCGGCAAGCGCATGGAATTTGAGCTGACACCAACCGGAGAACCGTGGAAGCAATTCCAGTGACAAGTGACAGGTGACAAGTGACTGAACTCTGAACCCTGAACTCTGAACTCTGAACCCTGAACGCTGAACTCTGAACCCTGAACTCTGAACCGGCGGCAAGCGGTCTGGCCGCCCTACAACCATCAGGAGGTACCTACCATGCTCAACACCACCATTGCCGCGCTGGTCGAATACGCCCTGCAAAATGGCCTTATCACGGAGGACGACCGCATTTATTCCGTCAACGCCCTGCTCGAACGGCTGCACCTGGACAGCTTCGAGGCGCCCGAGGCCGTGGAAATCCGGCCCGTCAACGAAATGCTGGACACGCTGACCGACTATGCCGTAGCCCAGGGGCTCTGCGCGGACGACCTCACTGCCCGGGACCTGTTCGACACCGGTCTCATGGGCTGTCTGACGCCCCGGCCCTCTCAGGTCCGCCCGACCTTCCGGGCCCTGCTCGCAGAGGATCCGAAAAAGGCCACCGACTGGTATTACGCCCTGAGCGGCGCAACCAACTACATCCGCTGGGACCGCATCCGCCGCAACATGGTTTGGAAGGCCCCGACCGAATATGGTGAGCTCGATATCACCGTCAACCTGACCAAGCCCGAGAAGGCCACCACCACCGGTGCCGCCTTCAAGGCCGCCAGCCAGGCAGCGGCCAGCTATCCGAAATGCCTGCTCTGCGTAGAGAACGAGGGCTACGCAGGCCGTTACAACCATCCGGCCCGCCAGAATCACCGTCCCGTCCCCTTTGTGCTGGACGGCGAGGACTGGTTCCTGCAATATTCTCCCTACGTCTACTATAACGAGCACTGCATCGCGTTCTCGTCCAGGCATTACCCGATGGTCGTGGACGGGCACTCTCTGCGGCAGCTTCTAGACTTCGTGACCGTCTTCCCCCACTACTTCATGGGCTCCAACGCGGATCTGCCCATCGTGGGCGGTTCGATCTTCACCCACGCCCACTTCCAGGGCGGCCGCTATGACTTCGCCATGGCGAAGGCCCCCGTTGAGACGCCCCTATGCTTCTGGGGCTTCGAGGACGTGCAGGCCGGGATCGTCAAGTGGCCGATGAGCGTGATCCGGCTGCGCTGCGCGGACCGGAGCAAGCTTGCAGTCCTGGGCGAGCGGATCCTCAACTGCTGGCGCGCTTACAGCGACGAGAGCGTCTGCATCTTCGCCGAAACTGAGGGCGTCCGGCACAACACCATCACGCCCATTGCCCGCCGCCGCGGCAGCGACTACGAGCTGGACCTGGTCCTGCGCAACAACCTCACCACCGAGGCCCTGCCGCTCGGCGTCTACCATCCCCACCCCGAACTGCACCACATCAAGAAGGAAAACATCGGCCTGATCGAGGTCATGGGTCTGGCCGTTCTGCCCCCGCGGCTGAAGCGGGAGCTCGCAAGGCTTGCGGAGCTGCTGGTCTCCGGCGGCGACCTGCGCGCAGACGAGCTGACTGAAAAGCACGCGGATTGGGCCGAAGAACTGAAAACACGCTATACCTTCACCGCGGAAAACGTAGAAAAGATCCTGCGCGACGAGGTCGGCGCGGTCTTCTCGAAGGTCCTCGAGCACGCAGGCGTCTACAAGCGCAGCCCGGAGGGAAAGGCCGCGTTCCTGCGCTTTGTGGACACGGTGAACGAACAATAATATGGGAAAATACGAAAAAAAACGCACACGAAAAAAAGAAGTCGTTCCGCCGTCGGACGATTGGTTTGAGCCGCGATACGTCCGGGACGACGATGGATACAGTCTGAACAATCTCCGCCAGGTCCATGAGGGCTTGGCGGTCTATGACGACACACAATCCGCATCGCACGGCAGCCTTCGCCGGAGCGCACAGGTCGAACGCCTGCAGGAGGAGCCGGAGGAGACGATCCCCCGCCGCCGGAAAAAGCACCGCTTTCTCCGCTTTCTGCTGCGTCTGGCCGCGCTCTTGCTGATCCTCGTGCTGCTGGCCGGCTTGGTTTCCCTCCTGCTCGCGAAAATGCCGGAAACGGATCAGCCGATCGGCGTCAGAAAGGACGGCTGCTGTACGGTCCTGCTCTGCGGCACCGACCAGGACGGCGCCCGCACTGACACGATGCTCCTGCTCTATCTGGACCGCAACAACAAGCAGACCCGGCTGCTGAGCCTGCCCCGGGACACCATGGTCAACCGCGACAACCCGGTCCCCAAGCTCAACGGCGCCTACTGGGCCAACGGAGGAAACAAGGGCGACGTGGAAAAGGGCATGAATATGCTGATGGACTACGTGAAGGATCTGGTGGGCTTTCGGCCCGACGCCTACATGCTGATCGATCTGAACTGCTTCGCCGGGCTCGTAGACGCCATGGGCGGCGTCAAATTTGACGTACCGATGGACATGTTCTACAACGACCCTTCGCAGGACCTGTACATTGACCTGAAGGCCGGAGAGCAGACGCTGAACGGCAAGCAGGCCATGTGGCTGGTCCGATTCCGCAGCGGCTACGCGATGGCTGATCTGCAGCGCGTTGAGGTCCAACGCGACTTCCTGCAAGCGGCCATCCGCCAGTGGAAATCCGTCACGCGTCTGCCCCGCGTGCCCTTTGCGGCGTCGCTGCTGCTGAAAAACACACAGACCGATCTGGACTACCGCAATCTCTGCTGGATCGCCATGGCCCTGGTCCGAAGCGGATCCGGCATCGAGAGCGACACCCTCCCCGGCGAACCCGCCTGGGTCAACGGCGGCGCCTACTACGTTGAGGATCGCAAGGCCGCCGCCGCGCTGGTCAATGAGAAGTATAACCCCTACGAAACGACCATCCGGGCAGAGGATCTGCACCCGTACGGGAAGTGAGAACATTCACCCCTCCACCGCCTTGAGGCGGTCCCCCTCCCCTGCTCGCAGGGGAGGTCAGCTCGCGCCCGGAGGCGGTGCTGCGTGTTTTGACCCCCTCCCCTGCTCGCAGGGGAGGTCATACCCTGAACCCACCCTGATCCCTGAACTCGAAGCGTCACGAACGTATCCCTGATCCTTGATCCCTCATTCTGCACTCTGCATTTTGCATTTCCAACACAGGAGAACCGCCATGTCTATTACCGTCCATCTCGAAACAGGTGCCCCCGCCGATCTGGCTGCCCGCCAGCCGCGAGAGCGCCGCTGCTATGAATTTTTGGACCGGCTCGGCGTCAGCTATCGCCGCGCCGACCACGAAAGCGCCTCCACGATGGAGCTGTGCCGGGAGATCGAAAAGGCCCTCGGCTGCCCGATCTGCAAAAACCTGCTGCTGACCAACCGCCAGCAGACCGACTTCTATCTGCTGCTCATGGAGGGCGACAAGATCTTCAAGACCAAGTTCCTCTCCAAGGCCCTGGGCTGCGCCCGGCTGAGCTTCGCCAGCGACGAGCAGATGGAACAACTGGTTGACATAACCCCAGGTTCCCTCTCGGTCCTCGGCCTGATGAACGACCCGGAGAAGAAGGTGCGCCTCATCATCGACCAGCCCGTGCTTGACCGGGCCGAAATCGGCTTCCACCCCTGCCTGAATACCTCCACCCTGGCTGTGTCCATGGCCGACTTCCGCGAGAAGATCCTCCCCGCGCTTGGACACGAATTGACCGTCGTCGATTTGCCGGTGGAGGAATCAAATGAAACCATGAAAGAATGAAAAAATGAAATCATCGAGGTGTCCCTTTGGGACAATTATATATTTTTTGTATATTATTTACCATATCGCAGATATGGAAAATACCACAATTCTTTCATTCTTTCATCATTTCATTTTTTCATTTTTATAGCGACGAAAGGAGCATCTATGACTGGCCGTTTCGCCCCTTCCCCGTCCGGGCGCATGCACCTGGGGAATCTGTTTTCGTTTCTGCTGGCCTGGTGCGCGGTGCGGGCGGAAAACGGGGAGATGGTCCTGCGCATGGAGGACCTCGACCCGCAGCGCACCTCTGCGGAATTCGCCGCCCTGATCCGGCGGGACCTGCTGGCCTTCGGCCTCACCTGGGATCGGGAGGTCCCCTGCCAGAGCAACCGGACGGCGGCCTACGACGCCGCCTTTGCGCAACTGGAGGCCCTGGGCTTGATCTACCCCTGCTACTGCTCGCGCTCGCAGGTGCACGCGGCCTCCGCACCGCATCTCGGGCAGAGCGAATTTGTCTATGCCGGGACCTGCCGGAATCTCACGCCCGAACAGCGGACCGCTCAGACCCGGCTGCCCGCCTGGCGGCTGCGCGTGCCGGACGAGGAATGGACCGTTCACGACGGCCTCCAGGGGGACTACACGGAGCTGCTCAGCCGCGACTGCGGGGACTTTGTGCTCCGCCGCGCCGACGGGGTCTATGCCTATCAATTGGCCGTCGTGGTGGACGACGCGGACAACGGCATCACGCAAGTCGTTCGAGGCCGCGACCTGCTGGCTTCGACGCCCCGGCAGACGTACCTGTTTTCTCTGCTCGGCAAGCCCGCGCCGGAATACTGCCACGTTCCCCTGCTCCTGGCCCCGGACGGCCGCCGCCTCAGCAAGCGCGACGGCGATTTGGACCTGGCCGCCCTGCTCGAACGCTTCACGCCCGAGCAGATCATCGGCAGCCTGGCCCACGCGGCAGGGCTGATCGACCGAAACGAGCCAATTTCTGCTCAGGAATTGGCCACCGTGTTCGATTGGCGCAAGGTCAAAAAAGAGGACATTTATTTGACGCTGTAGGGACAGGAACTGCTTGTTCACTTGCGCCTCGCTTGCCCCACGCCTGCGCCCGTTTGTAGCGCCGGCAAGCTGCCGGCCCGCACCGCTTGCGGTGCAATTTGCCGTCAGGCAAATCCAAGCCGGGCATCAGCGTCGAATCCGGTCGGATCGCCCTGCCGGGTGATTGTTCCCTGCGGGAATCGGCAGCACCCCTCCACCGGCTTCGCCGGTCCCCCTCCCCTTGGCAGGGGAGGTTTGGCAGCCCCTGCGGGCTCTGTACCTTGAACCCTGGCGCACCCTGTGCGCCACTACGGAAGCTGGTGCGGGTCGCGGGCGGCCAATGACCGCCCCTACAGGCTCTGAACCCTGAACCCTGAACTCTGAACCCTGAACCCTGAACCCTGAACCGTGGCGCACCCTGTGCGCCGCTACGGAAGCTGGTGCGGGTCGCGGGCGGCCAATGACCGCCCCTACAGGCTCTGAACCCTGAACTCTGAACTCTGAACCATTAAAATCATTTTGCATTTTGCACGCTGCATTTTGCATTTCAATAAGGAGAACTCCACCATGGACAACACAAAACTTGCCAAGCTGCTCTTTCCCGACGTTACCCTGACCCCGGAGGATCTGGAACTCAAATACCCGCCTCGTGACCTGCCCGAAGGGGCCCGTGTGACTCGCTTTGCCCCCTCGCCTACCGGCTACCTCCACATCGGCGGTCTTTTCGGCGCCCTGACCGACGTGCTGGTTGCCAAGGCTTCTCAGGGCGTATCCTGCCTGCGGATCGAGGACACCGACAAAAAGCGGGAGATCGACGACGGCGTTTCTGCCATCATCAAGGGCTTCGACGCCTTCGGTGTGGAATTTGACGAGGGCGTCACCGGCTTCGGCACCGAAAAAGGCGACTACGGCCCCTACACCCAGAGCCAGCGCGTGGAGATCTACCATGCCGTGGCCAAGCGCATGGTGGAAAACGGTCTGGCCTATCCCTGCTTCTGCACCGCCGACGAGCTCACCGCCCTGCGCGAGCAGCAGGAGGCCGAGGGCGCGCTGATCCGCGGCTATTTCGGCAAGTACGCCAAGTGCCGGGACCTGTCTCTGGAAGAGATTGAAGCAAATCTTGCCGCCGGAAAGCCCTGGGTGCTGCGCTTCCGCTCCCAGGGCAGCGAGGATAAGCGGATCACCTTCGAAGATCTGATTCGGGGCAAGATCGAAATGCCCGAGAACATCATCGACGAGGTGCTGCTGAAATCCGACGGCATCCCCACCTATCACTTTGCCCATATCTGCGACGACCACTTCATGCGCACCACCCACGTGATCCGCGCCGAGGAATGGCTCTCCTCCGTGCCCAAGCACATCGCCATGTTCAAGGCCTGTGGCTACAAGGTGCCGAAGTACGTGCACACCGCCCAGGTGATGAAATTCGACGACGAGAGCGGCGACAAGCGCAAGCTCTCCAAGCGCAAGGACCCGGAGGCCGCCGTGAGCTACTTTGTGGAAAAGGGCTTCCCGAAGGAGGCCGTGATCGAATACCTGCTGACCCTGCTGAACTCCAACTTCGAGGACTGGCGCAGAGCCAACCCCGACGCGGACGCGATGGACTTCCCCTTCAACCTGAAAAAGATGGGCGCCTCCGGCTGCCTGTTTGACCTGACCAAGCTCACCGACGTGAGTAAGAATGTGATCTCCCACATGAAGGCCGCCGCCATTTACGAGCGGGTGGCCGCCTGGGCGAAGGATTACGCCCCGGACTACTGCACCGTCTTCACCAAGGACCCCGCCTTCTCCACCGCGATTCTGAACATCGACCGGGAAGTCCCCAAGCCCCGCAAGGACATTGCCAAGTGGGACGAGGTGCCCGAATACCTGTCCTACTTCTTCGACGAGCCCGAGGCCGAGCCGGCGCTGCTGCCCGAGCGGGTCTCCCCTGCCGACGCCAAGGCCATTCTGGGCTGCTGCTGCGCGCACTACGAGCCGAACGAGGACAAGGACGCCTGGTTTGCCCGGATGAAGAGCTGGTGCCCCGAGCTGGGCTTCTGCCCCGAGGTCAAGGAGTACAAGAAGAACCCGGACGGCTTCAAGGGCCATGTGGGAGACCTGTCCTCCGTGATCCGCCTGGCCGTCACAGGACGAACCAACACGCCCGACCTCTGCACCATCATGCAGCTTTTGGGCAAGGAAAAGGTCGCCGAACGGCTGCAGCGCTTCGCCGCGAAGCTGTAGAGACGGCAAGCTGCCGTTTCCGTCGTAGGGACGAGCACTGGCCGCCCGCAACCCGCACCCGCCTTGGTAGCGGCGCACAGTGTGCGCCACGGAACCGGGGGCGTTGCCGAAACCCCGCTGAATTTGCCTGCGGCAAATTGCATTCGTCCCGAATGTCGGGCGGCCAATGACCGCCCCTACGGCGGGAACGGCGGGCAGATTGCCCGCGCTACAGAAGGGTGCGGACAAGGACGCGGACGGCAGGGCGCCACCCCCTACAGAAGAATGCGGGTGAGCAATGCTCGTCCATACGACTGGGTGCGCTCGGTAGCGCTGCCTACGTGCGCCGATATGCAAATCAGGTCATTTGAGCTGGAGGATAATTATGAAAAGAAAGACAAATGATACTATAATTCGTGCTGCTTTTGGACTTGCTGCAGCAGGCATGATTACTGGATTTACTGGATGTGATAAAGATAAGAAGAATACAGAGCTATCAAAAGAAAGTAAAGAAAGTGTTGTTACAACAGTTGATATGCCATCTAAGACAGAACCAGTTGTAATTACAACTGAACCAGTAGTAACAGAATCAACAGAAATAGTTACAACTGAACCAGTCGTAGAAACAACTGAAGAAAAAGTTGAATATATTAATTTAAATAATGTTAAACTTATTGAACTTAGTCTTGATACTGGAAAATATTATTATACAATGGAAATTAATTCAACAGAAGTATGGCCTGAATTATCTCTTAAGGGAATTGTATATTATATTGCTGATGATGATGATTATTATGGAGATGCTATGACATTGGATGATATACCTTATAAAGCATTAAAAGAAGAATATATTGGAATGGGGTTATCTGAAGGCTGCAGTGGAGATGAGCTAACTATTACTGATATGAATGATAATAAAGTTGGTGTTGTTTCGGAATATATTGAACCTGATAAATCATTTCATTTAAGTTATACTATTTATTCACAAACTAATGGTACATATGCGTATGAAGCATATACAGGTAATCAATTATTAGATTATAAATCTGTTTCAGCAGCTGAAGTATTTGGTGTTAATGAATTACCAAGAGATAAATTTATTGCATTTTTGAAAACCCTGAAAGAAATCAATTTTGATACGATTGTTGATCAATGGGAGGCGTTTCAGTCCTGACCGCCCCTACATGGAAACGCGGACGGCAAGGGTGCCGTCCCTACCGGGCGTTGCCGTTCCCGTCGTAGGGGCGCACAGCGTGCGCCCGGCATTCGGAACGAATGCAATTTGCCGGAGGCAAATCCAGCGGGGTTGCGACAATCGGCGGGTTCCGTGGCGCACGCTGTGCGCCGCTGCCGGATTATTCCGTCTGTCAAATTGAGAATTGAGATTTGAGAATACCACCATTATTCATTTAACAGTTTTTCCGTATTCATTATTCATTTGCAAAACGGCCGCCCCGCCGCATGGGGATACGGATTCTTCGCTTTGCTCAGAATGACAGGTGGGGAAGTCTGTCCCGTGGCGCACACTGTGCGCCGCTACGGAGGCCGGTTCGTGTCGCGGGCGGCCAATGACCGCCCCTACAGACTCTGAACTCTGAAATCTGAACCGGCGGGCGCACACTGTGCGCCCCTACGGCGGGAACAGCAGGCAGATTGCCCGCGCTCTGAACCCTGAACCCTGAACTCTGAACTCTGAACAAGGGGTGCTCTACATGAAACTGATGATCCTCGACGGAAACTCCGTCATCAACCGGGCGTTTTACGGCGTGCGGCTGCTCACCACGCGCAAAGGCGAATACACGAACGCGATCTACGGCTTTCTGAACATCCTCGACCGAATGCGGCAGGAGGAACAGCCCGACGCGCTCTGCGTGGCCTTCGACCTGCACGGGCCGACCTTCCGCCACGAGAAATACGACCAATACAAGGCCACCCGTCACGGAATGCCCGAGGAACTGGCCCAGCAGATGCCGGTCATGAAGGACGTGCTGCGGGCGATGAATATCCCCATCTTTGCCTGCCAGGGCTGGGAGGCCGACGACGTGATCGGCACCGTGTCCAAGCGTTGCTCCGAGGGAGGCTGGGACTGCGTCGTCGTCACCGGCGACCGCGACAGCCTGCAATTGGTGGACGAGCACGTCACCGTGAAGCTGGTCAGCACCAAGGGCGGGCAGACCGGCTCTACCAATTATACCCCGGCAGTCTTCCGGGAAGAGTACGGCTTCGACCCGATTCATTTAATTGATTTGAAAGCCCTCATGGGCGACAGCTCCGACAACATCCCCGGCGTGGCCGGGGTCGGCCCCAAGACCGCGACGGACTTGCTGCTCAAATACGGCACGCTGGACGGGGTCTATGCGAATCTGACGCCGCAGAACATGAAGGGCAAGCTGTTTGAAAAGCTGGAAACCGGCAAAGACAACGCCTATCTCTCCTACGATCTGGCGACGATCCGCCTCAACGCCCCGGTGGACTTTACCCCAGGCGACGCGCTTGTCGCCGAGCCGGACAAGGCCGCGCTCTATGCGCTGTTCCTGCGGCTGGAATTCGTGAAGCTGATTGATAAATATAAGCTGCGCGGGGCTGCTTCCACAGGGACGGCCAGCGGCCGCCCGCAGGAGGAAGAGGCTCCCCAAGCCTTCCCCTTGAGGGGAAGGTGCTCCAGTTCGCTAACTGGAGCGGATGAGGTGGAGCCACGACATGCAACCGCCTCCGGCGAACCGCTCAAAGCAAGCGAGCCCACCTCATCCGTCACGGCTGCGCCGTGCCACCTTCCCCTCAAGGGGAAGGCTTTGGATAACGAAGGCGGGCGCACGCTGTGCGCCCCTACAGACGGTACGTCGGGCGGGCGGCCGATGACCGCCCCTACAGATGGGAACGCCCCTGTGGAGGAGAACGTAACTGTCTCCGTGCCGGGAAGCCGGGCGGAGTTTGACACGCTGTTTGAAGTCTGGAAACCGGCGGAGCGGGTTGCGCTTGTGGCCGCCGATGATCTGGAGACCCTCGCCCTCGACGACGGCGACCACCCCGCCGTCCTGCGGCGGGATACGCTTGGGCTCGCCTGGGACTTCGTGCTGCCTGCGCTCTTTTCCGGCGAACTCAAGCTGATTGTCCACGGCGCCAAGGAGCTGATCCGCAAGCTGCTCGAACGCTGCCTGCCAGCCAAAGGGATCGTCTTCGACACCGAGGTTGCGGCCTATCTGCTGGACGCAGCCCGCGGCAAGTATGAACTGCCCCGGTTGGCGCTGGAATACTGCCAGTTCACTCTGCCGACGGAAGAGGCCATTTCCGCCGGCGGAGCCGCGGAACAATCTTCAAAAGAGGCTGTACTGCTCTCCCAGGCGGCTGCGCTGCTGGCGCTTTACGCACCGCTCTGCGCCGGGCTGCGGGAGCAGGGGCTGGAACAGCTCTATTATGACGTGGATCTGCCGCTCTGCGCCGTACTGGCAAAGATGGAGGTCGAGGGCGTCCGCGTGGACGCCGAAGCCCTGCACCGCTTTGACGAGATGCTCAAAGCCCGGATCACGGAGGCGCAGGAGGAGATCTTCCGCTATGCGGGGGGCGACTTCAACGTCAACTCCCCCAAGCAGCTCGGCGAGGTGCTCTTTGAGCGTCTGGGTCTGCCCGCCGGAAAGAAGACGAAAACCGGCTGGTCAACCAACGCGGAGGTACTCGAAAAGCTCCGCGACAAGCACCCGATCATCGGTCGGATCCTCGAATACCGCACGCTGACCAAGCTCCAGGCCACCTACGCCGAGGGGCTGCTGAAGGTCATCGGCCCGGACGGGCGCGTGCGCACCACCTTCCAGAACACGGTGACGGCCACGGGCCGCCTCTCCTCCACGGAGCCGAACCTGCAAAACATCCCGGTGCGCACCGATCTCGGCGCGGAAATTCGCAAGATGTTCGTTCCGGAGCCCGGCTGGGTCTTCGTGGACGCGGATTACAGCCAGATCGAGCTGCGCGTCCTGGCTCACATGGCCGACGACAAGGCCATGCAGGAGGCGTTTTTGACCGGGCAGGACGTCCACCGCGTCACGGCCTCCCAGGTCTTCGGCGTGCCGTTCGAAGCCGTGACGCCTCAGATGCGGCGCAACGCCAAGGCCGTCAATTTCGGCATCGTCTACGGCATTTCCGACTTTTCCCTGGCCGAAGACATCGGCGTCAGCCGCGCCGAGGCCAAGAACTATATCGAAAACTATCTGAACAAGTACCACGGGATCCGCGATTTCATGGCCGCCGTGGTCGAGCAGGGCACGCGTCTGGGCTACGTCTCCACGCTCTATGGGCGGCGGCGCTGGCTGCCCGAGCTGAAGGACGGCAAGTATATGATCCGCGAGGCCGCAAAGCGGATGGCAATGAACTCCCCCATCCAGGGCACCGCCGCAGACGTCATCAAGCTGGCGATGCTCCGCGTGGACAAGGCCCTGCAGGAGGCAGGGCTCGAAGCCCGGCTGGTGCTCCAGGTGCATGACGAGCTGATCGTGGAGTGCCCCGAGGCCGAGGCCGAGACAGTCGCCGCCCTGGTCACACGGGAGATGGAGGGCGCGGCAAAGCTTGCCGTCCCGCTCACCGCCGAGGCCAAGACTGGCCGGAGCTGGTATGAGGCGAAGTAGGAAGTCATTAGTCATTAGTCACTGGTGACTGGTGACTGATCACAAAAATGGAGGCTGGTTCTGATGATCGCACCCGTGCAGCAGATCGTACCCATGCAGCAACGGCACGTTGCGGCGATTGCCGCTCTGGAGGCGGCGAACTTTTCCGCGCCCTGGGACGAGACCTCGATCCGCTCGGAGCTGGACAATCCGCTGGCGCTCTGGCTGGTGGCCGAGGGAACGGGCAACGGCGCAGGGAAATCGAATCAAAACGCCGCGGAAGAAGCGGACAAAGGCAGCGCGAAAAAAACGGGAAGCGGCGCGGAAAAGGCGGGTGTGCTGGGCTACGTCGGCTCCCAGACTTGCTTCGAGGACGCGGATATTTTGAACGTCTGCGTTGCGCCCGCCGCACGGCGGCAGGGCGTCGCGGAGGCGCTGATGCTGGAATTGGAAAAGAAGCTGCTGCCGCAGGGCGTCGAGCAGATCACCCTCGAGGTGCGAGCTTCCAACGAGCCTGCGATCCGGCTCTATGAAAAGCTCGGCTATGCGCAGCTCGGCGTCCGCAAGGGCTACTACGAGAAGCCGCGGGAGGACGCGCTGATCCTGCGGAAGGAATTGAAAATTGAGAGGTGAGAATTGAAAATGATAGACGATTTTGGAATCAACGAAATGCTCGGCATGCAGCAGGCTCTGCAGGAAAAGTACAAGGACAAATGGAAGCCCATCTGCCCCGACCGCGGAAAAGACCAGTTGCTATGGATGATCGGGGAAATCGGCGAGGTCATCGACGTCATCAAAAAGCATTCCAACGAGGACGTCAGTCAGGATGGCGAATTGCGGGAGCTGCTGGTCGAGGAATTGTCCGACGTTCTCATGTATTACAACGACGTGCTGCTTTGCTATGAAATCAGCGCGGAGGAATTGAAGCAATCCTACACCCGCAAGTTTGAGAAAAACATGAACCGCTGGTAGCCAGCGGATTTGGCGGTCAGCGACGCGAAGCCGGAGCCCGCGCTGCAAGTATTGAACCGGCGGGCGCACGCTGTGCGCCCCTACGAACTCTGAACCGGCGGCCAGAGGTCTGGCCGCCCTACGAAGGTGAAACCATGAACATTCTTGCCATCGAATCCTCCTGCGACGAGACCGCGGTGGCGGTGGTGCGCGACGGGCGGGTCATGCTGTCCGACTGCATCTCCTCGCAAGTGGACATCCATAAAATATACG
This sequence comes from uncultured Clostridia bacterium, assembly GCA_946411475.1. Classification (GTDB taxonomy): domain Bacteria; phylum Bacillota; class Clostridia; order Oscillospirales; family Oscillospiraceae; genus JAFRPC01. Next base: position 19,401 of record CAMKED010000019.1, read on the forward strand.
GCGGCGTGGTGCCGGAAATCGCCTCGCGCAAGCACATCGAGGCCATCTATCCGCTGGCCGATCAGGCCCTCGCCACGGCGGGCGTGACCCGGGCCGGCATCGACGCGGTGGCCGTGACCTATGCGCCGGGACTGATCGGGGCCGTGCTGGTGGGGGTCAACTTCGCCAAGGCTGCAGCCTTTGCGCTGAACAAGCCGCTGATCCCGGTGCACCACATCCGGGGCCACATTGCCGCCAACTATCTCAGCCATCCCGATCTGGAACCGCCCTTCCTCTGCCTGGTGGTCTCCGGCGGGCACACGATGCTGGTGGACGTGGAGGACTACACGAAAATGACGATCCTCGGCGGGACCCGCGACGATGCGGCGGGCGAGTGCTTCGACAAGATTGCCCGCGTGCTCGGCATGCCCTACCCCGGCGGCGCGGCGCTCGATCGCATGAGCCAGGGCGGTGACCCGACAAAGTATCCCATGCCCCGCGCCAAGGTGGACGGCAACCCGCTGGATCTGAGCTTCTCCGGGCTGAAAACGGCAGCGATCAATTTGATTCACAATACCCAGCAAAAGCTGGGGAGCGCGTGCGTTGAACGGGGCGCCACCTCATCCGGCCCTGCGGGCCACTTTCCCCTCGAGGGGAAGGCTTTAGATGGGAGGGCTTTGGAGGGCGCCATCGACGTGCCTTCGCTCTGCGCTGCGGTGTCCGAGGCGGTGAGCTCGGCGCTGGTCAGCCGGACAGAGCTGGCGCTCCAACAGACGGGCCGCAAGACCCTCGCCGTGGCGGGCGGCGTGGCGGCCAACTCCCGCATCCGCGCCCAGGTGAGCGCGCTGGCCGAACGGCTCGGCGTCCGGCTCTGTCTGCCGGAGCTGCGCTACTGCGGCGACAACGCCGCCATGATCGGCGCGCAGGGCTACTATGAATACCTGGCCGGGAATGTCGCGGATATGACCCTGAACGCCTACGCGACGAAATCGCTGGTCGGGGAAAGCCTGTGAGGGAAGAAGGAAAAGGTTAGAAGTAAGAATTGAGCGACAAAGACCCCGTGGAAAAACGGATGATTCCGTAATTCCACGGGGTTTCTTTTTTCTTCTGGTTTTTCGACGGCATTCGATGGATTATGTTAACGAGATATGTTATGTTACCCCTGCGATTCGGGAAAGGCGTCACAAACGGGAAGCGGCGGGCGGCCAATGACCGCCCTACGGCGGGTACGGCGGGCAGATTGCCCGCGCTACAGACTAATCGGTCAAGCTCTGCCTCAGGCGGGCGGCCAATGACCGCCCCTACGGCGGGAACGGCGGGCAGATTGCCCGCGCTACAGACCTCTCAATTCTCACCTCTCAATTCTCAATTCTTTCAGCCGGATGACGACTGCCGTGCGGTCGTCGGACGCTTCCTCGTCCTGGGCGATCAGGCAGGCGGCCAGATCCCGAACACTTCCCTGGGTAAACTCCTGCAAACGGCGGGCCGTCTCCTCTCCATAGGCCCCGTCGCTGACCATCACCAGGGTCTCTCCCTCTCTCAGGGACAGCTCGTACTGTCCGGGTGCGCGGCTCTGTGCCGTCAGTCCCGGCGGCGGCGCGGCTGTCCCGATTTCTTCGATTGCTCCCTCCCGCAGCAGATAGCTCGGCGCAGCGCCCCATTTATAGGCGCTGCCCGCGCCGGTCCGCAGATCCAGCTTCAGCAGGTCAAAGGTCGCAAAGGCGGACTGCTTGCGCAGCACGTAGAAGCCGTTCACCAGGCTCAGAGCTGCGTCCGGCTCCATGCCCGATTCGAGGAAGGCCGTCAGCAGGCGGACGGCCCGGTCGCTCTCCACGCGGGCCTCCATCCCGGTTCCCATCCCGTCGCAGAGCAGGACGCAGTAGTTGCCGATGCGGTCGCGAAAGGCCGCGCCGCGGTCGCCCGAGATCTCACTTCCCGCCCGGCCCGCGCTGCCCACGGCCAGCTCCGGCGCAAAGCACGGGCCTTGCTCCGGCAGAGGGCGGCTCAGCGCGGAAAGCAGCCGTTCGAGCGCCAGATACTGTCCCGTGGCAACACGGCGGCTCTCTTCCAGCCGATGCGCCTCCCGGCGGCGGGCCAAAAGCCGATCCATGGCCTGATTGACCGCGGTGAGAAAGCCCGCCACGTGGCAGCAGCGATCCGTGAAGCGCGTCGGGAAATCCTCGCGCTGGGCCTCGCCCCGCGAGAGGATCAGCTCCCCGGCCGCGCAGAGGTCGCGGTAGGTGTCCTCGGCGTTCTGCTCCCAGCACAGGGCATGACGCACGCAGCAGGAGCAGACCCGCTCGGCGGCCTCGTCGTAGACCTCCGCAAGCCGGATCGGCTGGACGATCGGGTCCTCCCGCGCCAGGATCCCGTGCATCAAATGCAGGGCCTTCTCCACACGGAGCTGCGGCAGGAGCTCCGGGCTCGGAAGCTTGCGCGGCGCGGCGGTCGGAATGGGCGCACGCGAAAGTGTCCGCGTCAGGGCCGCCGGGATCAAAGCCGCGACCCCTGTTCGCGCCGCCAGCTTGCAGAGCGGCAGAATTCCCACGCCGCTGTCCAGCAGAAAGATCCCGCCAACTGCCGCGCAGAGCCCGGCGCAGAGCGCCGAGCGGGAAACCGGCGTCCGCCGGAAGAGGGCAAAGCCGACAAAGCAGCTCAGGCTCAGGGCCACGGGCTCCATGGCAAGCTCCCAGCCCCAGAACAGCAGATAGCCCCCGAGCGCACCCAGCAGGGCCGCGCCGGCCTGCAAAGGAACAGAAGCGCAGAGCACCAGACAGGCCGCAATCGGCAGCGGAAGGCCGAAGCAGCCCAGCCCGGAAGCCAACAGGACGCAACCCGCGTACAGCAGGGCTTTCACGCCGTTTTGGCTCAACACGGCCGCAAGTCCGGCATACCACGTGCCGTTCCCTTGGATCGGTCTTACTTTTAATTGAATTGCTTTCATTCGCTCATCCCCGCAGCTCAGATAGCTATATGATAGCAAGCTTGCAGGGAAAAAGGTGTCGGAATCTCCACCGGAAAATAAATGTTGCAGGCAGGGGGCGGATGGGGTATAATTTAAGATAGGAAAAGGAGGTACTCCGTATGGATTTCAAGCTGCACGCGCCTTTCAAGCCCACCGGCGACCAGCCGGAGGCGATTGCCGCGCTGACCGAGGGACTCAAAATGGGGCTGGACGAGCAGGTGCTGCTCGGCGTCACCGGCTCGGGCAAGACCTTCACGATGGCGAACGTGATCGCCAATCTGAACCGCCCCACCCTGGTGCTGGCGCACAACAAGACCCTGGCTGCCCAGCTCTGCTCGGAGTTTCGCGAGTTCTTCCCGGAGAACGCGGTAGAGTATTTCATCTCCTACTACGACTACTACCAGCCCGAGGCCTACATCGCCCACACGGACACCTACATTGAAAAGGATTCCTCGATCAACGACGAGATCGAGCGGCTGCGGCACAGCGCCACCTCCTCCCTCTTTGAGCGGCGGGACGTGATCGTGGTGGCCTCCGTCTCCTGCATCTACGGTCTGGGCGACCCCATCGACTACAAGAACATGGTGATCTCCCTCCGGACGGGGATGGAATATCCCCAGGAGGAGCTGATGAAGAAGCTCATTGAGATCCGCTACGAACGCAACGACGTGGACTTCTCCCGCAACAACTTCCGGGTCCGGGGCGACACGGTGGAGATCTACCCCGCCTACTGGGCGGGCCGGGCCATCCGCGTGGAGTTCTTCGGCGACGAGGTAGACCGGATTTCGGAGATCAACGCCGTTACCGGCATCCCGGAGCGGGTGGTCTCGCACGTCGCCATCTACCCCGCCTCGCACTACGTCACGACCAAGGAGAAGATGGACCGGGCCATCGTGGCCATCCGCGAGGAGATGGAGCAGCAGGAGGCCTATTTCAAGGAAAACGACCGGCTGCTGGAGGCCCAGCGCATCCGGCAGCGCACGGAATACGACATGGAAATGCTGCAGGAGATCGGCTTCTGCACGGGCATTGAGAACTATTCCCGCGTGATCTCGGGCCGGGCCCCCGGCACGCCGCCGATGACGCTGATGGACTACTTCCCGGACGATTTCCTGCTCTTCGTGGACGAGAGCCACGTCACCCTGCCCCAGGTGCGGGCCATGTACAACGGCGACCGCTCGCGCAAGGAGAGCCTGGTACAGTACGGCTTCCGCCTGCCCTCGGCCTTCGACAACCGCCCGTTGACCTTCCCCGAGTTCCAGAGCAAGATCAACCAGGTGGTCTACGTCTCCGCGACGCCCGCACCCTTCGAGACGGAGCGCGCGGGGCAGATCGTGGAGCAGGTGATCCGGCCCACGGGCCTGCTCGACCCCGAGGTGGAGGTGCGCCCCATCGAGGGACAGGTGGACGACCTCATGGAGGAGATCGCCAAGGTCACAGCCCGCGAGGAGCGGGTGCTCGTCACGACCCTGACCAAGCGCATGGCCGAGGATCTGACCGGCTTCCTGCAAAAGAACGGCGTCCGCGTGCGCTATATGCACTCCGACATCGGAGCCATGGAGCGCATGGAGATCATCCGCGACCTGCGCATGGCGAAGTTCGACGTGCTGGTGGGCATCAACCTGCTGCGCGAGGGTCTCGACCTGCCGGAGGTCAGCCTCGTCGCCATTCTCGACGCGGACAAGGAGGGTTTCCTCCGCTCTACGACCAGCCTGATCCAGACCATAGGCCGCGCCGCCCGAAACGCGGAGGGACGGGTCATTATGTACGCCGACGGCGTGACGCCCGCCATGGACTTCGCCATCCGCGAGACCAACCGCCGCCGGGGCATCCAGCAGGCCTACAACGAGGCGCACGGCATCGTCCCGCAGACGATCCGCAAGGACGTGCGCGAGCTGATCGAGATCACCCGGCAGGACACGGAGGCCCAGGGCAAGGCCGGATTGAAGCTGACCCGGGAGGAGCGCGAGTGCGAGATCGCAAGGCTCGAAAAGCAGATGCGCAAGGCCGCCCAGATGATGGAATTCGAGTTCGCCGCCGTGCTGAGGGATCAAATCATTCAGCTTCGCGGCGGGACATAAAATGCAGAATGCAGGATGAAAAAAAGATGGAGGATCTTCAATGAAGCTGTTGCTCTTTGATTTGGACGACACCCTGCTGCGCAGCGACAAGACAATCTCCGCGCATACGCTCTCCGTCCTGAACCGCTGCCGGGAAAAAGGCTGTCTGATCGGGATTTCTACCTCCCGCAGCTTTCAAAACGCCCAGGCGTTTGTTGGGATGCTCTGCCCTGAGCTCATCATTTCCAGCGGCGGCGCCCTGGTGCAGTATCAAAACCATATTATATTGCAAGCCGCGTTCTCTGCGGAGGAGGTGCACCGTTTTCTTCGGCTGGTGGACGAAATCTGCGGGAAATGCGACGTCACAATCGACACGCTGGAAACCCACTACTGGAACAAGATATTCGATCCGGCTCTGGTTGAAGCCAACTGGGGCGAAAGCGTTTATTCCGATTTCTCGGATTTTTCTGAGCCCGCCTTAAAAATCTGCGTAGAGTTGAAGGCAGAAGCAGAAAAAGATCGGCTGCTTGCCGCCTACGGCCCCTGCGACGCGATCCGCTTTGCCGGGACGAACTGGTATAAATTCACAAAGCAGGGCGTCACCAAGGAAGCCGCGATCCCGGTACTCTGCAAGGCGCTTGGGATCACGCTGGGGGAAATCACCGCGTTTGGCGACGACGTGCCCGACATCGGCATGCTGCGCCTCTGCGGAACCGGCGTTGCCATGGGCAACGCCCTGGCGGAAGTAAAAGCAGCGGCCACGGTCGTGATCGGGGACAACAACACGGAGTCGATTGCGGATTATCTGGAACAGACGCTTTTGTAACATTGTTCCAGCCGAACCAAAAAGAGTGGCTCTTTCACGGATGAACACCGAAAACGGTTTTCTGTGTTGCTTCGGCACAGCTATTGACAATTAGCATTTCTATGTATATAATTATGCTAAGGAAGGAGTTGATCCCTATGCCGAATATTCGACCTGTATCTGACCTTCGAAACAACTTTGCGGAGATCACGCGGGAGATCCAGCTAAGCAACGAGCCTGTTTTTCTGACCAAAAACGGCGTTGGTTCCCTTGTTGTCATGAGCATGGAGCAATACGAGCAGAACCGATATGACAGCATGGTCTATGACAAGCTGCGGGAGGCGGAGCTTCAAGCGGCTTCTACGACGGAACGCAGAACTCACGAGGAAGTCCTGCACAAGGCCCGCGCCATTTTGGAACAGGCGGAGAACCGACATGTATAGGATTCAATACCTCCCGCTTGCAGAGGCGGACGTGTTGGAGGCAGTATCCTATAACGCCGATACGCTGGATGCGCCGAAGGCTGCCGCCGAACTGCTGGACACGCTGGATAAAACCGTGGAGCAAATATCCACCTTTCCCTATGCCTATCCGCTCTATCGCACCACCCGTCCCATGAACGACGAGCTTCGGATGGCTGTGGTCAAGAACTACGTCCTGTATTTCACCGTGAAAGAGGACAGCGTAGAGCTGCGTCGTTTTCTCCACGGTCGACGAGATCGAGACCGTTGGCTGTAATCATTTTGACATTTTGACGAAATACAGAATGATAGACGGAACCTGTTTGCAGCTCAAAACGGAGAAACGCTATGAACCTTTGGCAATCCTTCGAGAAAGAAAACTGCTCCCTGCCCGATCAAGGCTTTTCCCTGCATTTCGACAGAGGCATTGACGAGAACCTGCGTACGCTGTATCTGCATTTTTCCAGGTGGCTTCGCAGCAGGTACGTGTTTCCCGTTCATGTAAGCGTCTATGTTCTGAATCAGGAAAAGGTCAGGCTGCGGAACGGCAGGCTGGCGTATGGCAGCTTTCGCTGGTATCCGAAACGCAGTCCGAGGATCCGCGTGCCGTCAAAGCCTGAATCTGAATTGTTGGAGGAGTGCCCGCTTGCGGAGATCTACGTGATGATCCTGTCTTCTTTTGTCCATGAGCTTACCCATTATTTTCAATGGGTATCGGCTTTGGAGCAAACGGACGCTGTTTCGGAACGGCAGGCTAACTACTATCGGTTCAGAATCATTGAACAATACTTCACCGAAACAAACGAAAAAGAGCGGTTCTTCCCCGAAGGGTGAGCCGCTCTTTTGCTGTAACCATGGGTGCGCCGCATACGCAAACATCGGTGGAACAGGCGGGCGGCCAATGGCCGCCCCTACGGGAGAACGCGGGCGCACACTGTGCGCCTCTACGGACTTTGAACGCCGAACCATGGGACGGGGAACCCGTCCCCTACGGTCTCCGGACGCCGAGCGCGCCGGCGATCTGAAATCTTTTTTCGTATCTGTTCAGTAGGGTCGTAGTGGCCGCGCACCTGCGCGGCCATAAAGCCC
>CAMKED010000020.1 GCA_946411475.1 uncultured Clostridia bacterium
GTGACCGAGATCGGCGCGTCTGCGTTTTACAACTGCACAGGCCTTACGAGCGTGACGATCCCAAACAGCGTGACCGTGATCGGCCAGGATGCGTTCTTTCGATGCTGCAGCCTTACAAGCGTGACGGTCGGTAACGGCGTGACCGAGATCGGCGCGTCTGCGTTTTACAACTGCACAGGCCTGGAAACCGTCAACTACCGCGGCACAGAAGCGCAATGGGCACAAATTTCGATGAAAAACAACTACGATGAACTGAAAAACGCAGTCATCGTCTACAACTACACCGGGGAGTGACGCGCCGCCTACGGCACAAACGGCGGGCGGATCGCCCGCGCTGCAGTAGGAACGGCAAACGCTCCGGCAGCAGCGCACTGCTCTGCGTCACGGGACCTGGCAAAAAGTAAGAGGTAAGGTATCTGTTCAGTAGCCCGTAGGGGCCGAACTCGAAGAGTCACGAAGTATGCCTACATAGGCCCTTCAGGCCTTTTTTGGCCCGGAAACGAGGGCGGATGTGGGCATCCGCCCCTACGATTCATGGGGCTACTGAATAGTTACGAGGTAAGAAGTAAGAGTTTGCCAAAACGAGCAATTCTTACTTCTTACCTTTTCCTTCTTACCTTTTCCTTCTTACCTTTTCCTTCTTACCTTTTCCTTCTTACCTAAATACGAAACAATCTTTTTGCGTTCTCCGTGGTGATCTCCCCCATCTCCTCCGGGGAGACGCCCTTGATCTCGGCCAGCTTCGCCGCGACAAGTGGGACCAGGCGGCTGTCGTTGCGGCGGCCGCGGTGGGGCTCCGGGGCCATATAGGGGCAGTCTGTCTCGATCAGGATGCGATCCATCGGCAGCCATTCGGCCACCTCCACCGCCTTGCGGGCGTTCTTGAAGGTGATGACACCCGTGAAGCCGATATACCAACCGCGCTTGACCAACTCCTTTGCCTGTTCTAAGGAGCCGGAATAGCAGTGGAATACCCCCGTGAGCTCCGGGAATTGCCGGATCAGCTTCATGCCGTCGGCGTGCGCCTCCCGCTCATGGACGATCACGGGCAGCTTCAGCTCCCGTGCCAGCTCCAACTGGGCCCGGAAGGCCGGAAGCTGGACCTCCCGGGAGGGATCCTCGTAGTGATAATCCAGGCCGATCTCCCCGATGGCCTTTACCTTCTCGTCGGCGCAGAGCTGCCGATAGAGCGCGAGCCGCGCCTCGTCCACCTGCGCCGCGTCGTCCGGGTGAGAGCCGACAGCAGCGTAAACAAAGGGGTACTTGTGCGCCAGCGCAACGCTTTTCAGACTGCTGTTCAGGTCGCAGCCGATATTCATGATCAGCCCGACCCCCTGAACCGGAAGCTCGGCAAAAATCTGCTCGCGATCCTCGTCGAAGCGCCGGTCGTCCAGGTGGGCGTGAGAGTCAAAATACATCGAATAAATCTCCTATTTTCGTGTCGCCTTATTATAATACTATTATCCAATAAAACCATTTGATATCCTTGCGGCCAGATTTGTGCCATACGTCGTTGTCGTCCTTGCCGGGCGTCAAGCCCGTCTGCGTCCTCCGCCTCGTCTGACGCAAATCTGCCTCGCAAATCTTTTTCAAGCGTTTTATCGGATAATAGTATAACACGCAGGCAGGCATAAATCTATATGGCCCTTTGAAAAAATCGTAGATTTTCAGAAAAAACTTGTCCGATTTCTGAATTTTTTTGTGGAATTTTGTTGACGGTTGTGTTAAGATATAAGTTAGGATTGTAGGCGGATAGAGCAGAGTCTGAAATATCCGCCAAGTCTGAAATCTTCAAACAGGAGGAAACGCAATGAAGAAGCATTTCTCAAGAGCACTGGCCCTTCTGCTGGCTCTGGTCATGGTTTTTTCTACGATGCCCGTTCTCAGTTTTGCAACTGAGGAAGGCGAGGAAGCGACCCTGATCGACGGCATGCCCGGTGACCAGGCTTATGGCGTAATCTATAACGCCGAAGGCTTTGTCATGGGCTTTGACCTGGATAACGGAAAAGCTGCCGCCAAATCCGTTACCCTGTCAACAGACGCAAGCAAAATCAGCAGTCTGCCGAACGGCACGGCAATCATCCGGTTTATCAAGGCCGGATCTGACGCCGATTATTACCTGACCATCGGCGGCAAATACCTGACCTGCAAGGATCTGGACGATAAAAACAAAGAAAAGCTCGTCCTGACCGACACCGTGGAGACTGGCTCCAAGTGGACGATTCTCGCGGACCAGGCCGGCGCTGACGGGTACTTCAACATCAAAAACGCTGAATATCAGTACGAATCCAAAGACGTTTATCTGGAAGAATACACAAACAAAGCCGGCGTAAGCACGTTCAGCCCCTACAGCTATAAATCCAGCACGGCCACGCTGTTCCAGATGAAGTTTTACAGCACTTCCCCCGACGAGGACGGCCGTGTGGGAGAGGTCAACGAAGCCGGCGCTCTGCCTGTAAACGGCGGCAAATACGTCGTCTACAACGCCGAGGCTAAGGCCGTCATGGGCCAGCCCACCGGCAAGGACGCAGCCGCACCCGCTCTGCTCCCCGCAGCCGCAGAGGTGAAGAACGGTGCGATCGCTTATGAAGACGTGGCTGACGGCGGCATGATCTTCACGGTCACCAAGACCGGCGAGGGCGACAGCGCCGTCTACACCTTTGAAAGCAACGGCAAGTATCTGGCCATGCCGGAAAATACCGTGGACGACAACGGCAATACCGGCAATGACGAAACCCTGATGATGATCGAGTGGCCCGAAGAAGCCGACAAGCAGGGCTACGCCCAGTGGACCCTGACCGAAATCAACGGCGGCTACCGCATGGACAACGTCAACGCCCGCTACCGCACCTCCAAGTGCTGCGTCGAGTTCTTCAACGAAGTCTTCAGCGGCTGGACCTACAAGTCCGCCACCCCCGAGCTCTTCGCTATGAACTTCTTCCCCATGGAAGACAAGGACGGCCAGGGCTACGTTGTGAATCCCACGGTTCTGATCGACGATCCTGCTCCCGCCATCGGCGAAGACTGCAACGTGAGCTTTACGATCCAAGACGTCAGCGAGCCCACCCAGGTCCGTGCCGAATACCAGTTTACCTACAAGAACACAATACTGAGCGACGTCCTGCCCGTCAATCCCACCATGGAGGGCCGGAAGGGCAGCTTCACGATCTATGACTACTTTCTCGAAAAAGCGGCGAAGCTGACGATCCGCGTGATCGTCACCGACGCGCTGGAGAAAACCTATCAGGTCGAAAAGACCTTTGACGTTCGGGACGAACCGCTGATTCTGAGCTGCAGCCCTGCAGCCAACTCCGCCACCGGCGAAGTGACCCGGCCCGAGATCTCCGTGACCTTCGCGAACGTTGGGACGGATCCCAGCTTCCAGATGCTGGTGGACGACGTGGAAGTCGCCGCCGCTGCAACAAACGACAAGCTGGCTTACACGCCTGCCGCGGATATGGCCGTCGGCAAGCACAGCGTTTCCGTCACCATCACCCGCTCTGACGACAAGTCCGTCAGCCGGCGCTGGAACTTCTTCATCGGCGAAGGCGGCGAGACCCTGTACTTCGGTCAGATCCACGCCCACACCTCGGAATACTCCGACGGCGCCGGAACGCTGGAGGAAGCCTATGAGCACGCCCACGGTGTGGACGACATGGACTTCCTGATCGTCACCGACCACTCCAACTACTTCGACACCACCTCCACTGCCACCACCTCCAGCTACTACGATCTGAGCTCCCTGCTGAAAAATGCAGCCGGCACCACCACCAAGTGGGAAGAGGCCCGCGCTACCGCGAAGCATTACAACGAGCTCTACGACGATTTCATTTGCGCCTACGGCTACGAGATGACCTGGTCCGGCGGCCCCGGCCACACCAACAGCTTCAACACTTACGGCGTCGTCTCCCGTAACAACAAGGACCTCAACAACAAGACCGGGTATGCCGGCATGCATCTGTACAACGACATGATGGTCAACGCAGAAAAAGGTTTGGCCACTGACGGTACTACGGAAGCCAAGACCACCCGCGACGGCGCGGAGGTCACCGGCGTCAACGCCACCAAGAACATTCCCTTCGACGCAGAAGGCAAGGCCGTTCCCGTCGTCTCCCAGTTCAACCACCCCGGCAAGACCTTCGGCAACTTCGACAACTTCGCAGGCTGCACTGCCAAGCGCGACGACGTGCTGAACCTGGTCGAGGTCGGCAACGGTGAGGGCAAGGTGGGCGGTTCCTCCTACTTCCCCTCCTACTCCGAGTATGACCTCTGCCTGTCCATGGGCTGGCACGTAGCCCCCACCAACAATCAGGACAACCACAAGGGCAACTGGGGCGACTCCAACACCTGCCGCGACGTCATCCTGACCGACGATTTCTCCGAGATCGGTCTCTATCGCGCGCTGGACGCCCGCCGCGTCTACTCCACAGAGGATCAGAACCTCCGGATCTTCTATGAACTGGAGGCCAACGGCGAAACCTACAAGCTGGGCGACATCGCTCCCCTTGAGGCTGATGATCAGCCTGAAAAGGTCATCATCAAGGTAGACGTTCAGGATCCCGACGAGCGCAGCGATAAGATCGCTACCATCGAGGTCATCGGCGAGGGCAGCAAAACGCTGACGAAGCTTGACGTCAACGACGCCTCCTTCAAGAGCGAGTTTGAGCTCGAAAACACCAGCGCTTACTACTACATCAAGGTCGTCGAGGCCGACGGCGATATTGCCGTCACTGCACCCGTCTGGGTCAAGGCAGCCGTCCCCGTATCCGCCGACCTGGAAACCTCCGCCTCCGTGGCGGCGCAGGGCGAGGAAGAGACCGTCACGGCCACGCTGAGCAACGGCTCCGAGACCGATGAGCTGACGCTGAAGGGCTATAAAGTCGAGGCCGAGGGCCGCGTTCTGGAAGAGAAAACCGGCCTGGCTGAGACTGTCGCCGCCGGCAGCTCCAAGGTCCTGAGCGTTCCCTTCACGCCCTCCAAAACCGATCCTTCCGCCAAGAAGACCTATGACATCACCGTGACCTTCACCGTCGTCTTCAAGGGCAAGGAACTGGTTTACACCAAGACCATCTCCGAAACCTCCTATCCGCCCGAGCAGATGACCTACATTGGCCTGGACAAGGGCCACGAGAACTTCTACGTCTCCGGCCACTACGCCAACAACGAGGGCTCCTTCCTCCAGATCTGCGCCGAGCGCGGCATCATCTGCCAGTACATTGAGGCTGGTCAGATGACCAAGGAGAACCTGGCCAAGTACAAGGCCATCGTGCTGACTGTTCCCTGCAAAGGTGAAAACATCCAGTCTCCCGTCTGGACGGAGGACGAGCTGGCAGCCCTGGCGGACTACGCAGCCAAAGGCGGCAACATCATCAACCTCTCCAAGTCCGACCGCTTCGACTACTCCGAGATGGTGGACGGCGTTGACAGCTACAAGTACGCCTCCGCTACCATGTCCAACCTGGTCAACGAGGCCGTCGGCGCACAGACCCGCTTCGTCCGCGGCATCGTGGTGGACAACGAGAAAAAGTCCAACGAGGCCTACCGCATCAGCTTCGAAGGTTCGGATCTGTTGGGAAATCACGATTTTACGCAGGGCATCTACCGCTCCTCCAACGGCCAGTACCAGTGGTACAACGGCACCGGCATCACCTACGATCCCTGCGCACGCTTTGTTGACATCGACCGCACCGCGTGGTATCACGGCTTTGTGGACTTTGCCCTCGAGCACGGTCTCATGGCAGGTACCGGCACGAACACCTTCAGCCCCGACAATACCCTGACCCGTGAGCAGTTTATCACCATTCTGTGGCGCTATGCGGGAAGCCCCACCCCCACGGTGGAAAATCCCTTCCAGGACGTCAGCGAATCCAATTACTGCTATACGCCTGTGCGCTGGGCCTATGAGTTCGGAATCACCGCAGGCGTCGGCGGCGGGCTCTTCGACCGCACCTCCCCCGTCACCAGAGAGCAGATGGCCTTGTTCCTCTGCAAGTTTGCGATGCTCAAGGGCATGGACGTCAGCGCTCAGGCTGATCTGTCTGCATACCCCGATGCTGATTCCGTCTCCGAATACGCACTGGTCGCGGTCAAGTGGGCCGTAGCCAACGGTCTGATCGCCGGTGATCTGGTCGGCGGTACGCGCATACTCAATCCCCATGGCATCGCCTCCCGTGCCGTTGGCGCAACGATGCTGATGCGCTTTATGGAAAAGAGCGGCGAAGAACTGCCCAAGGCCGAAGGCGCTGTGACCTATCTGGTCGCCCCTTACGCCTCCTCCTGGGTCGCATCCTACAAGGCAAACTTCACCGGATCTTCCTATGAACCCAACTATGAGAAAGACGTTGTCATGGCCGGCAAGGGCAGCTTCGGTCTGGTCACTGCGGAGAAGCTCCCCGGCGGCGGCTTCCTGGTCTGCGCCGGTGCCTGCTTTATCTCCAACTATGACCTGAAGTACGGCACGCCCGCCAACGAGCAGTACGAAAACTACTGCATGGTCTGCAACATTCTGGACTTCATCAAGAATGGCAAGTTCAGCGACACCGTTACGCCCATCGCCGACGTCCACAAGGGCGAGCTTGGGCAGGAATTCACCGTCGAAGGCTGGGTCACCTCCAACGCCTCCGACTACGACAAGGACACCGCTTTCTTCGACTGCATCTACGTGCAGGACGAGACCCGCGGCATCAACTGCTTCCCCGTGTCCGGCTACTACTACATCGGCGAGAAGGTCCGGGTCCACGGCGGCGTGACCTACTACTGCGGCGAGATCGAGCTGAACCTTGGCAACGATTACAACGGCTCCATCCAGGTCATCTCCAACGAGCTGAACGTTCTGGAGCCTGCTGCGGTAACCTGCAAGGAAGCCATGAGTGACGACAACATCGGCAACCTGATGAAGGTCACCGGTACGATCACCGAGATCCATAGGACCGCAGGCATCATCGACAAGATCTACGTGGACGACGGCTCCGGCGAGCAGGCCATGTTCTTCATCAACGCCTACATCCAGAAGGATTCCAAGGCGCTGGACGGCGCTGAGGTCGGCATGCAGATCGAGGGTATCGGCATCGGCTCCCGTGACGTGGACGAGGAAAGCGGCGGCGCTGACGGCGCTGTCAACGTCGATGATCCCAGCCTGTTCATCAAGCGTCTGCGCGTCCGCTCCAGAGACGAGCTGGTAATCTGGGGCTCTGAACTGGACACCACTGCGCTGGAGGCCGCCATTGCCGAGGCAGAGGCTCTGGACCGCAATCTCTACACCGAGGAATCCCTGGCTGCCGTGGACGAAGCCCTTGCCGCTGCAAAGGCTGTCATGGCCGACGAGAACAAGACGCAGCGTCAGGTCACCGAGGCCTGCAACGCCCTGCGCGCTGCGCTGGACGCGCTGGAGCTGAAGCCCGAGGAGCCCGTACCGGACGCCGAATTCCGTTATGAGTTAACCGATACCGTGGCTGCCGGAGACAAGATCGTCATTTATCATCCCGCCCAGGGCAAGGCCCTGAACGACACTCTGAACGGCAAGAAGCTGGACGGCGTGAACGTCACCGTGGAGAACGACGTGCTGACGCCTGCCGAGGGCACCGCGATCTACACTGTCGAGTACCCCGAGGGCGACACCGTCAACTTCTACCTCAAGATGGATAACGGCAAGTATCTGAGCTCTCAGCCCACCGGCAACGGCCTAAGCCTCGAGGATACCCCCAACGAGTACAGCCTGTGGTATCTGGCATCCAAAGATGAGACGGCTTCCACCTTCTTCATCTACAACACCAACGCCGCTTATAACAACAACAAGAACCAGGCGCTGGAATACTTTAATGGCTACACCACCTACGGCTGGAAGGACAACGACGCCTACATCTTCCAGATTTACAAACAGGTCAAGACCGAGTTCGGTTATCAGCTCGCATCGGCGCTTCCCGCCGACGCCAAGGCTATCATCTATCACCCCGCCCAGGGCAAGGCTCTGAACGACACCCTGAACGGCAAGAAGCTGGACGGCGTGAGCGTCACCGTGGAGAACGACGTGCTGACGCCTGTCGAGGGCACCGCGATCTACACCGTCGAGTACCCCGAGGGCGACACCGTCAACTTCTACCTCAAGATGGAAAACGGCAAGTATCTGAGCTCCCTGCCCACCGGCAACGGCCTGAGCCTCGAGGATACCCCCAACGAGTACAGCCTGTGGTATCTGGCATCCAAGGATGCAGCGGCTTCCACGTTCTTCATCTACAACACCAACGCCGCTTATAACAACAACAAGAACCAGGCGCTGGAATACTTTAATGGTTACACCACCTACGGCTGGAAGGACAACGACGCCTACATCTTCCAGATCTACGTCTACGGCGAGATCGTGGAGCAGAAGGAAGTCAATACTTCCGCCCTGGAGGCGGTCATTGCGGAAGCCCAGGCCATTGACGTCAGCCTCTACACCGCGGAATCCGTGGCTGCCATGACTTCTGCTCTGGAGGCCGCCCAGGCTGTGATGGCCAAAGAGGGCAAGACCCAGGCCGAGGTCAACGAGGCTGCCGCCGCGCTGCGCAGCGCCATCGACGCGCTGGTGAAGCTTCCCGCTGAAAACGCCGACGTATATGAGCTTGTGACCGGGGCCCCCACGGATTGGTCCGGCACCTATCTGTTTGTCGCGGAACAAGGCGACACCACCTACGTCTTCAACGGCAAGGACGAGGTCAACGGGTTCGTCAAGGCTACGGTGACCGACAATCGGATCAGCTTCGCCGAAGGCATGGAGCCCGTCGTCATCGAGGCCATGGAGGGCGGTTACTCCCTCAAGGTCAGCAACGGTTATATGCACGGCGTAGAAGGCAAGAACTATCTGAAGTTCAGTGAAAGCGCAGTACTTGCGACCGTCAGCATGAACGAAGACGGAACTGTGTGCATTGTCAGTGACACGACCACGCTCCGCTTCAACACCGCTTCCGATCAGCTTCGCTTCCGGTTCTACAAAACCAATAGCGGCAGCAATTTCCCGATGGTGAAGCTGTACAAGCTGGTTGAAAACTAATACTGAACTCCCATAGAAACCTTTAACCTGTTCCGGCAGGAATTGTGTCATACTTCGTTGTCGTCCTTGCCGGGCGTCAAGCCCGCCTGCGTCCTCCGCCTCGTCTGGCGCAATTCCTGCTCAGAACATTTTTCAATCTTTTTATGGGAGTTCAGTATAAAAAACAGGGCCCTCTGACGAGGGCCCAAGCCAAAAAAGGGAGCAAGCTCCACGCGGGCTTGCTCCCTTTTTTATTCGCGGCGCAGCTTTTCCAGCAGCGCTTCCAGGTACGCAGGACGCGGGCAGCTTACGGTGACGGGCTCGCCGGTTCGCGGGTGGCGGAACGTGAGCGTCTTTGCGTGAAGGCACTGGCTGTCCTGCCCCAGCTCCGGTTTGGGGCTGCCGTAGACGGTATCGCCCAGGATCGGGTGATGGATATGGGCCATGTGGACCCGGATCTGATGGGTCCTGCCTGTCTCGAGACGGCATTCCACCAGCGTATATTGCCCGAAGCGCTCCAAAACCTTCCAATGCGTCACAGCAGAGCGGCTGTTCTTTTCCGTGACGGCCATCTTTTTCCGGTCTGCCGGGTGGCGGCCGATCGGCGCATCCACGGTGCCTTCGTCTTCTTTGAAACCGCCCTTGACGACGGCCTCATAGGTCCGGGACAGGCTGTGATCCTGGAGCTGTGCGGCCAGGGCCTGGTGGGCGAAGTCGTTCTTCGCCACGATCAGGAGCCCCGAGGTGTCCTTGTCAATGCGGTGGACGATGCCGGGCCGCAGCTCGCCGTTGATGCCGGAAAGGCTGTCTCGGCAGTGGTACATCAGGGCGTTGACCAGGGTATCATCCCAGTGTCCGGGAGCCGGGTGGACCACCACGCCCTTCGGCTTGTTGAGTACCAGCACATCGGCGTCCTCATACACAATATCCAGCGGCAGATCCTTCGGCTCGATGGAAATCTCCTTGAGCTCCGGCAGCTCCACCGCATAGGCCGCCCCCGCCACGGTCTTGTCCTGCTTACGCATGGGCTTGCCGTCCAGTGTCACCGCGCCGGCCTCCAGCAGCTTCTGGGCTGCCGAACGGGACAGGTTTTCCAGTTGTTCGGATAGGAAGACGTCCAGACGAACGCCGGACTGTTCGGCTTGTATGAGCATGGTTACCTCGCTGGTTCAGAGTTCTGAGCGTTCAGGGTTCCGCGTGCGTAGGGGCAGGTTCCCCCCTCCCGTGAGGTTCGTCTACTGAATATCCATCCAAATCCCGGTGTCGTGGATGGAAGCGTTTTCTACATGGTGATAGAAACGCTGGGCCTCTTCGTTTTCGGCCATCAGGGCAATCAGCACCCCGACGCCTTGCCGCTTGCATTCGGCGCGCAGCGCGTCCAGCAGGGCTTGGGCCACCTTGTTGTGCCGTTCACGTTTCAGCACGCAGATCCAATCCATATAGGCGCTGAAGCAGGCAGCGTCGCTTCGGCTGCTGATCAGAGATGCGTCAATTCTGCCAATCACACGCTCGTCGCGTAGCGCGATGTATGAAATCGCTGTTTGGAAGCGTGGATCCTCAAAGCTGCGTTCCAACTGCTGCGCATAGGTTTCATCCGGCTCCCAGAAATAGGTATCCGGCTCCTGCCTCCGAAGCTCCCGCTCAAACGCAAGGACCTTTTCCACGTCCTTGCGTTCCATTTTTCTGATTTCAAGCATCTTTCGTGTTCCTTTTTCTTCCTTTTTCCGTTTGGCATCCCCGCCCCGTGTTCTGCCGCAGAGAGCACGGATTCTTCACTTCGTTCAGAATGACAAACGGGAGGCCGGTCCCGTGGCGCACACTTAAAATGACGATCCAAATATGCAAGCCGAGGCGCAGCATATTTGGCTGCCGGAACTTATGCAGAGCTGTGTGCCCCTACGCACTCTGATCCTTGATCCCCGATCTCTGAACTCGAAGAGTCATGAATGTATCCTTGATCCCTTTTAAGTCCCTACCGCTTGTCTTTTTCGCGGTCAAAGAACAGCATGTACACCACCAGCAAGATCGCGCCGCAGGTAATGAAGATATCCGCCACGTTGAAGACTGCGAACTCCATGAACAGGGGCTCGATCATATCCGTGACCTCGCCGGTGGCGGCCCGGTCAACGGCGTTGCCGATCGCGCCGCCGCCGATGGCGGCCAGCGCCCAGAGCTCGGTCGGTCTGGAAACGATCTTTTTCCGGATCAGAACCGCAATCACAGCAAAGAAAACGACCACCAGGACCAAAAACAGCCAGCGCCCGCCTCTGAGCATGGAGAAAGCGGCGCCCGTGTTACGGACGTAGGTGAGCTGCACCACGCCGGGGATCAGCTTCACACCGGTCCCATAGGCGATATTGGCCCGGACCAGGGCCTTGGTGATCTGATCGGCGGCCACGATCACGGCCACGAAGAGGCCCATAGCGAGCCAGCGCTTCTTTGTCATTTGCTTATCCTTTCGCTGAATTGGACGGCCGTCCCCTACGGACGGGCAAGCCGCTCCGCGCCGTCGATCACGTGGCGCATAAGGAGCGTGGAGGTCACGGAACCCACGCCGCCGGGGACAGGTGTGATCGCGGAGGCAAGCGGCGCAACGGCCTCATAGTCCACGTCACCGAAGAGCTTTCCTGCCTCTGCGTCCCAGTGGATACCCACGTCCAGCACCACCGCGCCGGGCTTGACACAGTCCGCGCCGATCATCTCCCGGCGGCCGATGGCCGCCACGAGAATATCCCCTTCCCGGGAAACCGCGGCCAGGTCCGTCGTCCGGCTGTGGCAGACGGTGACGGTGGCGTTGGCCGCCAGCAGCAGCTTGGCCGCAGGCAGGCCCACCGTCTTGGAACGGCCCAGAACCACCGCCCGCTTCCCTTCCACGGGAATCTGATAGCGCTTCAGCAGCTCCATGCAGGCCTCGGCAGTACAGGGAATGTAGCACGGCAGACCGTGCAGGTTGGCGCAGTCCACGTCCTTTTCCGGCTTGATCCGCGCGGTCAGGGCGTCCTCGTCATAGTTCTTCGGCAGCGGCCGGAGAATCAACAGGCCGGAAAGGAGCGGATCTTCATTGATCTGGTCGATCAGCCGCGCAATATCCGCCTGCTCGGTATCGGCGGGAAGGATATAACGGCGCACGATCACGCCGGTCGCCTTCGCTGCCCGGAGCAGGCCGCTCTCATAGCTGACTGCGGCGCTGTCCTCTCCGACGCGGATCGTCGCGAGAACCGGGAAAATATACTCCAATTTCAACGCTTCGACACGGGCCTTCAGCTCGGCCCGCAGTTCTTTCGCAACAGCGTTGCCGTCCAGAATCATTGGCATAGGATACCTCCAAATGTAAAGTAAATCAGAACAGACCCGTGATTTTGCCCGCAGCGTCCACGTCGATCTTCTCCGCGGCAGGAACCTTGGGCAGGCCGGGCATGGTCATGATGGAGCCGGTCAGCGCCACCACGAAGCCTGCGCCGGCGCTGATCTTGACCTCGCGGACCGTGACGGTAAAGCCCTCAGGCGCGCCGAGAACGGTCTGGTCGTCGGTGAAGGAATACTGCGTTTTGGCCACGCAGATCGGCAGCTTGCCATAGCCCAGCTTCTCAAACTCGTCGAGCTGCTTTTCCACCGCAGCGGGGAAGCTGACATGCTTGGCGTGATAGATCCGGTGACCGATGGTGCGGATCTTCTCCCGCAGCGGCGCGTCCAGCTCATAGCAGAAGCGGAATTCATTGGGCTGCTCGCACAGACGAAGGACTTCCTTCGCCAGGGTCTCGCCGCCTTCGCCGCCCTTGGCCCAGACCTCGGAGAGCGCCACGTTGACGCCGAGCTCGCGGCACTTGGCTTCGATCATGGCAAGCTCCGCCTCGGTATCGTTGGGGAAGCGGTTGATGGCCACTACGCAGGGCAGGCCGAAGACGTCCTTGATATTGCCCACATGCCGCAGCAGGTTGGGCAGACCCTTTTCCAGGGCTTCCAGGTTCTCGTTGTTCAGCTCGGTCTTTGGAACACCGCCGTTGTATTTAAGCGCCCGGACCGTCGCCACGATGACCACCGCGTTGGGATGCAGCTCCGCCATGCGGCACTTAATGTCCAGGAATTTCTCCGCGCCGAGGTCCGCGCCGAAGCCTGCCTCCGTGACGGTATAGTCCGCCAGAGACAGGGCCAGCTTGGTGGCGGCAACGGAGTTGCAGCCGTGGGCGATATTGGCAAAGGGACCGCCGTGGACGAAGGCGGGGTTGCCCTCCAGCGTCTGAACCAGGTTGGGCCGGATGGCGTCCTTCAACAGCGCGGCCATCGCGCCTTGGGCCTTAAGGTCGCCGGCAGTGACGGGCTTGCCGTCGTAAGTATAGGCCACGATGATGCGGCTCAGGCGCTCTTTCAGGTCCGCCAGGTCGTTGGACAAGCAGAGCACCGCCATGACCTCAGAGGCCACGGTGATATCAAAGCCGTCCTCGCGGGGCGTGCCGTTGGCCTTGCCGCCCAGACCGTCCACCACGAAGCGGAGCTGACGGTCGTTCATATCCACGCAGCGCTTCCATGTGATGCGTCTGGGATCGATGCCCAGGGCGTTCCCCTGCTGAATGTGGTTATCGAGCAGGGCAGCCAGCAGGTTATTGGCTGCGCCGATGGCGTGGAAGTCGCCGGTAAAGTGCAGGTTGATGTCCTCCATGGGGACCACCTGGGCAAAACCGCCGCCGGCGGCGCCGCCCTTGATGCCGAACACGGGGCCCAGAGAGGGCTCGCGCAGGGCGACCATGGTCTTCTTGCCCAGACGGTTCAGCGCGTCAGCCAGACCGATGGTGGTCGTGGTCTTGCCTTCTCCTGCGGGCGTGGGGTTGATGGCCGTGACCAGGATCAGCTTGCCGGGCTTGCCTGCGGGAGCGTCCGCCGGGCGGATGATCTTGGCCTTGTATTTGCCGTAGGGCTCTACCCAGGATTCCGGGATGCCCGCCTTGGCGGCAACTTCATAGATGGGCTGCATCTTGCAGCTCTGCGCAATCTCAATGTCAGTTTTCATGGTGTTTTTCTCCTCATATACCTTGCAAATGAATTTGCGAAATGGATCAGTTCAGAAACGCGTCCTTATGGGTCAGGAAGACCCGGACAAGCTGCGGATCAAAATGGTGTCCGGCCTCGGATCGGATGATCTCGATCGCCTCGGAAACGGGGTAGGCTTTTTTGTAGCAGCGCTCGGAAATCAGCGCGTCGAAGACGTCCGCAATCGCCATGATCCGGGCGGAAAGCGGGATGTCCTCGCCCTTGCGCCCATCGGGATAGCCTGTGCCGTTCCAGCGCTCGTGGTGATAGGTGGCGATGTCCGCGGCAAAGGCAACGGACTCCTCGTCGGCGATCCCCTCCATGATCTCGCGGACAATCTTGCCGCCCTGGGCGGCATGCTGCTTCATTACCTCGAACTCCTCCGGCGTCAGTTTGCCCGGCTTCTGGAGAATGCGGTCCGGGACCAGGATCTTGCCGATGTCGTGCAGCGGCGCCATCATCGTCATCAGGGAGATAAATCGGTCGTCCAGACGGTCGACGTATACCCCCTCTGCACGGGAATATTCCGAAAGAAGCTTGACGTAGCGCCCCGTGCGGGTGATATGCTGGCCGGTCTCCAGGTCGCGGTTCTCGATCAGGTTCGCCATGCCGGAAACGATCTGCGTCTGCATATCGTAGAGACGCTTTTGATTGTCGACCAGATCCTCCTTGATGTTTTGCTGCACCAGGTCGTTGTAATAGATGTAGCAGACGGTCGCGCTGAGGGAAATGGCCATATAGGCAATATTGAGCCGCAGCAGCGCCATCGGGATGACCCCTGACAGCAGAATGATCATGACCATCGTAATGGTTCTGGCGTCCTGGTGGCGGAAACGGCGCCCCACGACGAACAGATTGCGGAACAGGTAGATCACGCTCAGCGCGTTGAACAGGCCGTAGATCCAGAATCCGGAGCCGCGGAAGTACCCTTCATCGTTGAAATAGAATACATAGCCGAAGCAGGCCGCCGTCGCCTCCACCACGAGGTTAAGCGCAAAAAAGGCCGCAACAAGACGCCCCCGGTGGTGGATGCCCAGCGCGCCGGAGAAGAGCAGACCCAACATCGGCACCGCAGTAAACTGAAGCACCGTGAGGGCCGTCAGCGGGACCGCGTAAGCAGGCCGGTAGGTCACGCCGTGCACCGCGTATTCCGCCGCAGAACAGAACGCGATTGACAGGAAGGTTGCCATATGCCAGGACTTCTGCTCCCACGTAAAGCCGGAATAGCCGACCACGTGCATCAGCATCGTCAGCATCAGCAGCTCTGTCAACAAGAACGTCACTTGATAAAACGTCATGGTTTTATCTCCTGTTGCCCGGTTCGGTTGCGTATCTTCTTTCTTGGATCCCCGTCTCCTTTACTCTCGTTGTTGTAGGTTTTTTACGCGCCGACGTGCTCCGTCAGCCAGGCGCGCAGCTCGGAAATGGGCACGCGGACCTGCTCCATCGTGTCGCGGTCGCGGATGGTGACGGCGTTGTCGGGCTCGATGCCCTTCTCGGGATCGCCGACGGTGTCGAAGTCCACGGTGACGCAGTAGGGCGTGCCGATCTCGTCGGCGCGGCGGTAGCGCTTGCCAATGGAGCCGGTGTCGTCATAGTCCACCATGAAGTGCTTGGCGAGCTCGTCGCGGAGCTCCATGGCCTTGTCGCCCAGCTTCTTGGAAAGGGGGAGGATGGAGGCCTTGATCGGCGCAATGGAGGGCTTCAGGTGCAGGACGACGCGGACGTCGTTTTTCTCGGCGTCCACGACTTCTTCGTCGTAGGCCTGGCAGAGCAGGGCGAGGACGGTGCGGTCGAGGCCGTAGGTACTCTCGACGATATAGGGGATATAGCGCTCGTTGGTGTAGGGATCGAGGTAGTCCATCTTCTGGCCGGAATACTCCTGGTGACGGGACAGATCAAAGTCGGTGCGGTCATGCGTGCCGTTGATCTCGCCCCAGCCGATGGTCGGGAAGAGGAACTCGATGTCGCAGGCAGCCTTGGCATAGTGGGCCAGCTTTTCATGGTCGTGGAAGCGGAGGTTCTCCGCGGGCAGGCCCAGGTCCTCATAGAACTGTCTGCCGTAGTTCTTGAAATACTCGTAGAGCTCCAGATCGTCGCCGGGCTTGCAGAAGGTCTGGAACTCCATCTGCTCAAACTCAATGGTGCGGAAGGTGAAGTTGCCCGGGGTGATCTCGTTGCGGAAGGCCTTGCCGATCTGGCCGATGGAGAAGGGCAGCTTCGCCCGCATGGAGCGCAGGACGTTGGGATAGTTGACGTACTCGCCCTGGGCGTTCTCGGGGCGCAGATAGATGACGCTCTTGGCGTCGTTGGTAACGCCGCGATAGGTCTGGAACATAAGATTGAATTCGCGGATATCCGTGAAGTTATGCTTGCCGCAGTTGGGGCAGGGGATGGAGTGCGCCTTGATGTAGTCGAACATCTCCTCCTTGCTCATGCCGTCGGCATGGGCCTCGGGGTCAAACTCGTCGATCAGATTGTCCGCACGGAAGCGCATTTTGCACTCCTTGCAGTCCAGCAGCGGGTCGGAGAAGGAGCCGACGTGACCGCTGGCCTCCCAGACGCGGGGGTTCATCAGAATGTCGGCGTCGACCTCGAAGGAGTTGTGCCGCTCCTGGATGAAGCGCTTGCGCCAGGCGTCCTTAACATTGTTCTTCAAGCGGGTACCCAGGGGGCCGTAGTCCCAGGTGTTGGCAAGGCCGCCGTAGATCTCAGAGCCTGCGAAGATAAAGCCCCGATTCTTGCACAGGGCCACGATTTTGTCCATGGTTTTTTCGCTGTTGTTCATAGCTTTGGATTTCCTCCTGTTGATATTTCATTCTGCCCGCATTATACCCGATTTTAATAAAAATTTCTACCCCTTTTTTCGTGTTCTCACAAAAAATGGGGTAGAAATACAGTTGAGAATTGAGAGGTGAGAATTGAGAATTCCACCATTCTTCATTTCACAGTTTTTCAGTTTTCAGCATTCATTTCGTCCCCTTCGGGCGAGACACCGCCTCATCCGGCATCGGGCTTCCGTGAGACGCCCGATGTCACCTTCCCCTCGGGGGGAAGGCTTTTTATCCCCTACTCGCTGCGCAGCGCGGTGACGGGATCCTGACGGGCTGCCTTACGGGACGGGATCAGGCCGCCCAGCAGGGTCAGGACGATGGACAGGGCAATTAGAATGGCGGCTGCGGAGGGCTGCAGGAAGGCGCGGATATTGACCTCCCCCGCCACGGAGGCGATGATTCGGTTGGCCGGGATCAGCAGCAGATAGGTGATCCCAACGCCCATCAGACCGGCCATGGCCCCGATGATGAAGGTCTCGGCGTTGAAAACCTCGGAGATATTCCGCTTAGACGCGCCGATGGCGCGCAAAATGCCGATCTCCTTGCGGCGCTCCAGCACGGAGATATAGGTGATGACGCCGATCATGACCGAGCTCACCACGAGAGAGATCGCCACAAACGCGATCAGCGCGGCGGAGATGGCGTCCACAATATCCGTCACGGAGCTCATCAGGGTGTCTACGATGTCGGTATAGGTAATAACCTTATCCGGGTCCTCCCGCTCCATGCGGGCGTTATAGTCCGCCAGGATCTCCTTGACCCGGCCCTTGCCGGCGAAGTCCTTTGGATAGATCGTGATGGAGGACGGGTTTTCATCCGTCGCATAGCCCAGCTTGCGGAGGTTGCCGGAATAGGTGTTGGTCTGCTTGGACATCAGGGCTGTCATCAGATCCCGCAGCTCTGCCGCATCCATATTCATGGAAAAGGCCTCGGCCAGCGCCTCGGGGTCAATTTGGAAGGCATCCTGCAAATTGGCGGCAAACTGTTCCGTCAGGCCGGAGAGATTTTCTGCAATGGCCTGGGTCAACTGCTCCGTCAAGCCGCCCATGGCGGATTCCATGGCCGCTCCGATGGCATTTCCCATGGAAGCGGAGTAGCGGGAGAACAGGGCGGCGGCCTTTTTTTCGAGGCCGGAGGTATCGAGCGCTTTGGAAACCGCCTCGGACAGGATTTCGGTCGCCTCGTCTGAGGACAGGTAATCGGTGAAAGACTGTGTCAGAGATTCAAAGCCCGGCACCCCGTTTTCGGCGGCGTAGGCTTCGTAGCCTTCATAGACCGCAGCGGTCAGCGCAGAGATCTGTTCGGAGGAAAGCGTAAATGCCATCGCACGGTCCCGCAGCTCCCCGGCCGCAGCCTCCATCGCTTCCCGCGCCGCATCGGTCTGCAAATAGTCCGACAGGAAAGCCAGCGGCAGGGCGGTCCCCTCCGGGTCCTGCTCGGCGGCGTAGTCCTCGTAGCCCGCCAGCACGGTGAGCAGCATGCGCTCCAGCTCCTCCGGCGTGACCGCAGCCGCGCCGTTGTCCGCCAGGGCCTGGCGGACGCCGTCCTCCACGATTTGCCGGGCTGCATCGGAGCCCAGATAATCCCGCAGCCCACCGGCAAGTCTGGTGGGGTCGGTGCTCGGGTCCTCCTGCGCGACGGCAAGCCAGCCGGACGCCAGCTCGGTGAACAGATCCCGCAGGTCCTCCGCGCTGATTTTCAGCTTGACGCCGGACATCAGATCGGCAATATCCCGCTGCGTGAGCCGCGGCATGAAGGCGGAAAAGTCGCTTGGGTCCACCGCGGAGGAGAGATCCAGACCGGAAAAGTCCAGACCTGAGAGATCAAAGGCGGACATGTCCAGGTCGCCGTCCTCCCCCAGATCAAACTGGAAGGCCTTGGAAATGGCCTCCTCATCCACAGAAAAGAGCGTAGAAAGGTCCATGTTCCGGTCCCGCTCGGTCTCGCCGAAGGGCAGGCCGGTAAACACGTCCATGCTTTGATCGGCAAGCTGCTGCCGCGTGACCTCGCTCTCGGCAGAGAGGGTGCGCAGCCGGTCGGGCAGGGCGGCCGGATAGGCGATGCCGTTGGTAAGGGTTGGGTTGCTCATGTCCTCGCCGGGCATGACCACGCCGACCACGGTCAGATCGTCGGCCGTCTCAAGCGTCCGGCGCAGCCAGTCCTCGTCGGTGGAGCGGTCCGCCCAGACCTTGTAATCCGCGTCATAGGTGTAGAGCGCAGAGGCCGGGAGCACCTTGAAGGAGATCCCCAGCAGATCCGTATAGCGCAGCCGGAGACCGGGACCGTTGTCCTGCACCGTTTCGCCCTGGGTGAAGCTGCGGACCATTTCCTCCAGCTCCGCCGGATCCTTGAGGTCCATGGCGTAGAGGGTCAGATCGGGGATCCAGCCGCCCTTGGTCAGCACAACGACGCACTCGTTCCAGTTCTCCGGCCAGTGGCCGGCCACCACGTCGTACTGCGTCTCATAGAGGGCGGGCTCCGCAGGCATGACCCGGAACGAATCGGAAGAGGTCATCTGGGAGAGCATGGAGCTCATCCCCTCGGCGGAGGAAAAGCCCATGGCGGCAAAGGTACTGTCCGGGTTCACCTGCCGGACGCGCTCATCGTCCACGGTAAATATCCGCGGCGTGATGTTGTAGTCGTAGGTGATGGCCTGCACCTGATCGTAGATATCGGTCTGGCCGGATTCCAGATAGACCCGCAGGGCCGCCAGGTCGTTGACGCTGACCCGGGAGAAGAGGTTCGTCACGGTCTTCCATTCCCGGACCTCGGCGTCGTCATCTACGGTATCGTCCCCGCCGCCGCGGTTTCGGTTCATCAGTGCGCCGAGGTCGAAGCTGGTGTCCGTGATCTGCAGCGGATAGCTCTTCAGTGTGTCCTCCTCCACGGACTGGATATAGCGGTCCACGCCGTTGGACATGGACAGGATCATGGCAATGCCGATGATGCCGATGGAGCCGGCAAAGGCCACAAGCAGCGTGCGCACCTTCTTCGTCCAGAGGTTGTTGAAGCTCAGGCTCAGAGCTGTCAGCACCGACATGGAGGCCTTGCCCAGGTTCCGGTGGACCGACGGGCCCTCGGTTGCAGGATCGTAGGGATTGGAATCGTCGGTAATCCGCCCGTCCTTCAGGCGAACGATCCGGGTGGCATATTCGTCCGCCAGCTCCGGGTTGTGCGTGACCATAACCACGAGGCGGTCTCTGGCCACCTCTTTCAGCAGTTCCATCACCTGGATGGAGGTCTCGCTGTCCAGCGCGCCGGTTGGTTCGTCGGCCAGAAGTATATCCGGGTCGTTGACCAGAGCGCGGGCAATCGCCACGCGCTGCATCTGGCCGCCGGAGAGCTGTGCCGGTTTCTTGTGGATATGTTCGGCCAAACCCACCTGCACCAGCGCGTCCTTTGCCCGGCGGCGGCGCTCCCGGGGAGACACGCCGGAGATGGTCAGGGCAAGCTCCACGTTGGCCAGGACAGTCTGGTGCGGGATCAGATTATAGCTCTGAAAAACGAAGCCGACCGTATGGTTGCGGTAGGAATCCCAGTCGCGGTTGGAATACTTTTTGGTGGAGACGCCGTTGATGATCAGCTCGCCCTCGTCGTAGCGGTCCAGGCCGCCGATCACGTTGAGCAGGGTGGTCTTGCCGGAGCCGCTGGGGCCGAGGATCGCAACAAATTCATTATCGCGCAGGCTCAGGCTTACCCCGTCCAGCGCGCGCTGGACCAGCGTGCCGGTCTTATATACTTTTTTGACGTTTTTGATCTGCAGCATAGGGGCTCGCCTCCCTCTTTGTCCGCGATTCTACCGCGCATTTTTCGTATATTATACTCAATAACCGTCCGTTAGAAAAGAGGACGGCTTTTCATTTTAAAAAAAATTTACATTTTTGGCTTTGGAACGAAAAAACCGGGCAAAGTCATCTTGACTTCCCGGCTTGCTTGTGCTATAATGTGGGTCCAATATGCGAATTTTTTCGAAACGCATTCTTCACCTCTTACATTGGCAGTATAGCACAGCGCCCCCGGAATTGCAAGCGACCCCGTTCAAAAACTGAAAACGCGTCCGGGCGTATCGCAATCAAGCGGGCGTGCACAGTGCTGTCCCTGAGAACTCTGAACTCTATGGAAGCAATTCCATACAACAGCCACCCCTCCACCGCCTTGAGGCGGTCCCCCTCCCCTGCAAGCAGGGGAGGTCATACTCTGAACTCTGAACTCTGAACTTATAATACGAAAGGCAGTGATGAACCCACATGGCATTGGTGAAAGATCAGTACTTCGGCAAGACGCTCCGCAAGAGCTATGCCAAGTACGAGGAAATTCTGGAGATGCCCAATCTGCTGAAAATCCAGAAGGATTCCTACAACTGGTTCCTCGAAGAAGGCCTGCATGAGGTCTTCCGCGACACGGACGCCATCACCGACTACACCGGCAATCTGGAACTGACCTTCCTGGATTACTCCATGAACGACAAGCCCAAGTACACCGTGGAGGAATGCAAGGAACGCGACGCCACCTACGCGAAGCCCATCAAGGTCAAGGTCCGCCTGCGCAACAAGGAAACCGGCGAAATCAAGGAGCAGGAAATCTTCATGGGTGATTTCCCCCTGATGACCAACGGCGGCACCTTCGTCATCAACGGCGCGGAGCGCGTCATCGTCTCGCAGATCGTCCGCTCCCCCGGCATGTACTACGCCGACGAGGTGGACAAGGCCGATCAGCACTCCTACACCGCGCAGATCATTCCCTACCGCGGCGCCTGGCTGGAGTATGAGACCGATTTCCAGAACGTCTTCTACGTCCGCATCGACAAGAACCGCAAGCTGCCCATCACCTGCCTGATCCGCGCCCTCGGCGTCAACACCGACGCGGAGATCCTCGAGCGCTTCGGCAACGACGTCCGCATCACCTCCACGCTGGAGAAGGACACCTGCCACAGCCCCGAGGAAAGCCTGCTCGAAATCTACCGCCGCCTGCGTCCCGGCGAGCCCCCCACAGTGGACAACGCCCGCTCCTATCTGGAAGCCCTCTTCTTTGACGACCGCCGCTACGACGTGTCCAAGGTCGGCCGCTACAAGTTCAACAAGAAGATGGACCTGTGGTGGCGTCTGGCCGGCAACGAGCTGGCCCAGCCCATCGCCGACCCGCTGACCGGCGAGATCCTTGCCGAGCCCGGCAAGATCCTCACCCGCGAGGAAGCCAAGGCCATCTCCGCCCGCGGCGTCAACGAGGCCGTGCTGCTGGTGGGCGGCAAGGAGCTCAAGATCTTCTCCAACAACATGGCCGATATGTCCCAGTTCGTGGACTTCGACCCCAAGCAGTTCGGCATCAAGGAAAAGATCGACTTCCCCACCCTGAAATCCATGCTGGAAACGGCCAAGGCCGAGAACTGGAGCGTCGAGGATTGGGGCTACGCCATTGAGGATCGCGCAGGCGAGCTGATGCCCAAGCACATCACGCCCAACGATATCCTTGCTTCCATCAACTACCTGGTCTGCGTGGCCAACGGCGTCGGCACCACCGACGACATCGACCACCTGGGCAACCGCCGTCTGCGCTGCGTGGGCGAGCTGCTGCAGAATCAGTTCCGCGTCGGCTTCACCCGTCTGGAGCGTGTCATCCGCGAGCGCATGACCGTTACGGATCTGGAAACCGTCACGCCGCAGAGCCTGATCAACATCCGGCCCGTGACCGCAGTCATCAAGGAGTTCTTCGGTTCCTCTCCCCTGTCCCAGTTCATGGACCAGAACAACCCCCTGGCAGAGCTGACCCACAAGCGCCGTCTGTCCGCTCTGGGCCCCGGCGGTCTGTCGAGAGAGCGCGCCTCCTTCGACGTCCGTGACGTTCACTATTCCCACTACGGCCGTATGTGCCCCATCGAGACCCCCGAAGGTCCCAACATCGGCCTGATCAACTACCTGGCCTGCTTTGCAAAGATCAACGAGTACGGCTTCGTGGAGGCTCCCTTCCGCAAGCTGGAAAAGGTCTATGATGAGAACGGCAAATACGTCGGCTCCCGCGTCACCGATCATGTGGACTACATGACCGCCGACATCGAGGACGACTTCCGCGTTGCCCAGGCCAACGAGCCCGTAGACGAAAACGGCTTCCTGGTCAATACCCGTGTCACCTGCCGGCATCGCAACGAGATCATCGCCGTGGACCGCGAGCAGATTGACTACATCGACGTATCCCCGAAGATGATGGTCTCCGTGGCTACCGCGTTTATCCCCTTCCTGCAAAACGACGACGCGAACCGTGCTCTGATGGGCGCGAACATGCAGCGTCAGGCTGTGCCGCTGATGGTCACCGAAGCCCCCATCGTCGCCACAGGCGTCGAGCACAAGTGCGCCGTGGACTCCGAGGTCTGCGTCAAGGCCGAGGGCGCCGGCGAGGTCACCAAGGTTTCCGCCGACTGGATCACCGTCCGCTACGACGACGGCTCCGTCATCGATCATAAGCTCACCAAGTTCGCCCGCTCCAACCAGGGCACCTGCGTCAACCAGCGGCCCATCGTTTCCGTGGGCGAGTGCGTCGAGGCCGGTCAGGTCATCGCCGACGGCCCCGCCTGCTCGCAGGGTGAGATTTCCCTGGGCAAGAACGTGCTCATCGGCTTCATGACCTGGGAAGGCTACAACTACGAGGACGCCATTCTGCTGAACGAGCGTCTGGTCCGCGAGGACGTCTTCACCTCCATCCACATTGAGGAGTACGAGACGGAAGCCCGCGACACCAAGCTCGGGCCCGAAGAGATCACCCGCGACATTCCCAACGTCGGCGAGGATACGCTGAAGGATCTGGACGAAGAAGGCGTCATCCGCATCGGCGCCGAGGTCACTTCCGGCGATTATCTGGTCGGCAAGGTCACGCCCAAGGGCGAGACCGAGCTCACCGCCGAGGAGCGTCTGCTCCGGGCCATCTTCGGCGAGAAGGCCCGCGAGGTCCGCGACTCCTCCTTGAAGGTTCCCCACGGCGAGAGCGGCATCATCGTGGACGTCAAGAAGTTCACCCGCGCCAACGGCGACGAAATGGCCCCCGGCGTCAACAAGGTCGTTCGCGTCTACATCGCGCAGAAGCGTAAGATCTCCGTCGGCGACAAGATGGCCGGCCGTCACGGCAACAAGGGCGTCGTTTCCCGCGTGCTGCCCGAGGAGGATATGCCCTTCCTGCCCGACGGCACCCCGCTCGACATCGTTCTGAACCCCCTGGGCGTTCCCTCCCGTATGAACATCGGTCAGGTGCTGGACGTTCACCTGGGCTACGCCGCCAAGACCCTGGGCTGGAAGGTTTCCACCCCCATCTTCGACGGCGCCAACGAGAAGGACATCCGCGAGACCCTGAAGCTGGCCGGTCTGCGCGAGGACGGCAAGTCCATCCTCTACGACGGCCGCACCGGCGAGCAGTTCGATAATCTGGTTACCGTTGGCTGGGTTTACTTCCTCAAGCTCCACCACCTGGTCGACGACAAGATCCACGCCCGTTCCACCGGTCCGTACTCCCTCGTCACGCAGCAGCCTCTGGGCGGCAAGGCCCAGTTCGGCGGCCAGCGTTTCGGCGAAATGGAAGTCTGGGCCCTGGAGGCCTACGGCGCTGCCTACACCCTGCAGGAGATCCTGACGGTCAAGTCCGACGACGTGACCGGCCGTGTGAAGACCTACGAGGCCATTGTCAAGGGCCACAACGTACCCACCCCGGGCGTGCCCGAATCCTTCAAGGTTCTGGTCAAGGAGCTGCAGTCCCTGTGTCTGGACATCAAGGTTCTGGACGAGAAGGGCGATGTGATCGAGCTCAAGGACGAGGACGATGACGACGTGGTCTACACCGCTGAGGGCGGCGACGACTACAGCCACGAGGAAGAATTTGTCACCGACGCCGACGAGGTGTTGGAGTCCGGCTACAACTACGACGAGGAACAGGATGAAGACACCTTCTCCACGGTCCTCCAGGAGGTCGTCGCGGAGGCCGAAGCCGCCGCTGACGCCGCCGACGACTACGAATAAGGAAGGAGGAACTCAACAATGCCTAACGCTACCTTTGATTCCATCAAAATCGGTATTGCCTCCCCTGAAATGATCCGCGAATGGTCCTACGGCGAGGTCCTCAAGCCCGAGACCATCAACTACCGCACCCTCAAACCCGAGCGCGAAGGTCTGTTCTGTGAGAAGATCTTCGGGCCCACCAAGGACTGGGAGTGCCACTGCGGCAAGTATAAGAAGATCCGCTACAAGGGCAAGATCTGCGACCGCTGCGGCGTCGAGGTCACAAAGGCCAAGGTCCGCCGCGAGCGCATGGGCCACATCGAGCTCGCCGCTCCCTGCTCCCACATCTGGTATTTCAAGGGCATTCCCTCCCGGATGGGCCTGCTGCTCGACATCAGCCCCCGCATCCTGGAAAAGGTCCTCTACTTTGCCAACTACATCGTCGTGGACCCCGGCGACGCGCCTCTGATCCAGAACCAGATCCTCTCCGAGAAGGAGTACCGCGATCTGCGCGAGAAATACGAGGATGATTTCGACGCCCGGATGGGCGCGGAAGCCGTCCAGGCCATGCTGAAAAAGATCGACCTGGAGCAGCTCTCCGAGAGCCTGCGTGCCGAGCTGAAAACTGCCGCCGGCCAGAAGAAGCTGCGCATCATCAAGCGCCTCGAGGTCGTGGATTCCTTCCGTCTGTCCGGCAACGATCCCGCCTGGATGGTCATGGACGTCCTGCCCGTGATCCCGCCCGAATTGCGGCCTATGGTCCAGTTGGACGGCGGCCGTTTCGCCACCTCCGACCTGAACGATCTCTACCGCCGCGTCATCAACCGCAATAATCGTCTGAAAAAGCTGGTTTCCATGGACGCCCCCGACATCATCGTCCGCAACGAAAAGCGGATGCTTCAGGAGGCAGTGGACGCCCTGATCGACAACGGCCGCCGCGGCCGCGCCGTCACCGGTGCCAACAACCGTGCCCTCAAGTCTCTGTCCGACATGCTCAAGGGCAAGCAGGGCCGTTTCCGTCAGAACCTGCTCGGCAAGCGCGTTGACTATTCCGGCCGTTCCGTTATCGTGGTCGGCCCCGAGCTGAAGCTCTATCAGT
>CAMKED010000021.1 GCA_946411475.1 uncultured Clostridia bacterium
GATCCCCCTCATAGAGCCCGCAGGCGCGGGCCAGCTTCAGCGTCCGCTCCGCACCGGGAATGAACGCGATGTCGATCATCTTGCCGTCCACGGTGAAGACGCCCACGCCGGCGGCACTCTGCTCGCGGTACGCGCGCACGATCTTCTCGGCCTGCGTGATTTCCTTCTCGGTGGGCGCAAAGAGCTCGTGCACCAGGCGGATCTGCTTGGGGTTGATGAGGCTCTTGCCGTCAAAGCCCATGGCCTTGTTCTGCATGACCTCGGCGCGGTAGCCCTCTTCGTCGTTGAGGTTGGTGAACACGGTGTCGAAGCACTGGATGCCGGCGGCGCGCGCCGCGATCAGCATCTGGCCTCTGGCGACCATCATGTCCACGCCGTCGGGCTGGAACTTGGTCTGCATGCACTTGCGGAAGTCGCCGCCGGAGATGGCAACGCCGAACATCCGGTCGGAGGCGGAGCAGATCTCATAGGCGTTGATGATGCCCTTGGGGCTCTCCAGCGCAGCCATGAGCAGGGTCCGGCCTTCCTCGACGCCGAACTCACGCTCGGCAGCGAGGACGTGCTCCTCAACAGTCTTGACGTCCTGCGCGCTCTCGCACTTGGCGATACGGATGCCGTCGGCGCCGCCGGCGACACAGACGCGGATGTCTTCTTTCCAGTGGGGGGTATCCAGACCGTTGATGCGGACGATGACTTCGGTATCGCCGTAGTCAATGGTCTTGAGGGCATGGTACAGGGAGAAGCGGGCGGCGTCCTTCTGGTTCTCCGCCACGGCGTCCTCGAGGTCCAGCATGATGGAGTCCACACCGTAGATGTAGGCGTCCTTGATGAGGCCGGGCTTCTGGGAGCTCATGAAAATCATGGTCCGGCGCAGGCGGAACCGCTCAGGCTTGGGTCTCGGGATCATACAATGACACCTCCCCAGGGAATATTTTCGGCCGAAGCGTCGTTGGCACGGAACACCGCGCATTCCACACGGGCCTTGATGGTGCAGTCAAGCGCGCCCTTGTCCACCACAGTGACCTTTGCGTCCTTGACTTCGAGCCGCTCCAGGGTCTCCAGAACGGTTTTCTTGATCTGACGGCCATACTGATTCATGACGCTGCTGCTGAGAGACAGCTCAATGCCGCCGTTGCCCGGCTCCAGCGTTACCATCAAATCGCTGGATTCCAGGGTGCC
Organism: uncultured Clostridia bacterium; assembly: GCA_946411475.1. GTDB lineage: Bacteria > Bacillota > Clostridia > Oscillospirales > Oscillospiraceae > JAFRPC01. The sequence continues at coordinate 1,180 of CAMKED010000021.1, forward strand.
CGCCGTGGCGGGCTTCAGAATTTGCATCGAAAAACGCCTCCTTTATCAAATTCCGTTCCAACATTGTACCATAAGAAATTGGTTCTGACAAGCGGTATTTTGTTAATTTTGATAATATTTAGGCAATCGTTGAACAGGCAATAGGGGACGAAGGACGCGGATTCTTCGCTTTCCTTTCGACTACGCTCAGGGCAAGGCAGAATGACAGGCGGGAAAACTGCAAGCTGCCGGAAAGAGGAATTGAAATTTTGAAATAATATGGTATAATAATGTGAAATGAATCCGAAAAGGACGGCTTTTCGCCCATGTCAACGAAACGAACCTTCAAATCCTTTCGCCCTGGTGACCTGGCGGGATTGGAGAAATATTTGAATACCATGTCCGCCGAAGGCTGGCAGCCTGTCAAGACGGGACGCATGCTTCAGGTCTTCCGGCAGGAACCGGGCACCTTCGTACACCGCTTCGGCTACTGCGCCCACCGGACCGGCAGCGCCAACGAGATCACCTGGCTGGCTGCCCAGGAGCGGGCGGGTTGGACCGCGGCCGCCCGGAAAAAGGGTTGGATCCTCTTCCGCAAGCGCGCCGACGCGGCGCAGCCTGACGATACGCTGGACGGCCACCGCGAGACGACGCAGGCCTTGTTCCGGGCCAAAATCGCCCGCTTGGAGGCTTGGCGGCGGGTGCTGCTGGTGCTTGGCACGCTGATTCTGCTGGGCGGCTATTTTACCTCGCTGCTGCCCGTGATGTACGCCTCGGCCCTGCCTCTGCTGGGGGTTGCGCTGCTGACCTACCGGATCAAATATTATGAGGAGAGCATGGAGAAATGACCGACTTCCTGAACGCTACCTTGACAGCGGAGCAGCTTTCGACGGTTTCGGAGCTGGCGCTGGCGCATGTGGGGGACGCAGTGTTTGAGCTGCTGACCCGGACGGAGCTGATCTGTGCCGGGAGCCGGCAGCGGGTGCATGATCTGCACGCCCAGACCGTGGCCCGGGTCACGGCCCCTGCCCAGGCGGCCTTTGTGGAGGCCATTCTGCCCAGCCTGAGCCCGGAGGAGACCGCCGTCTACAAGCGGGGCCGCAACGCCCATTCTCACCCTGCGCCCAAATCCGCCACCCCCGGCCAGTATGCCCGCGCAACCGGCCTGGAAGCCCTCTTCGGCTGGCTTTGGCTGACGGGACAGAAGGCAAGAGTGTCGGAGCTGTATGCGCTGGGACGGGAAAAAGGAAATGAAAGTTTGAAAGAATGAAAACATGAAAGAATTGAGGTGTCGCTTCGCGACGAATTAAATATAATTTTTTTCAAATTGAAGATTTGAAAAACACATCCATTTTTTCATTCTTTCATCGTTTCATTATTTCATTCAACAAGAGGGAAAACCATGCCATTAGACGCAATTTTTTTATCCGCATTGACCGAGGAACTGGACCGGACCCTTCCTGGGGCGCGGATCGATAAAATCCAACAGCCGGAGCGGGACACGGTGCTGTTCCAGATTCGCAGCCCGGCGGCAGGAAACCGGAAGCTGCTGCTCTCGGCTTCTTCAAATCATCCCCGCCTGCACTACACCGAGGCCCGCTGGGAGAATCCGGCCCAGCCGCCCATGTTCTGCATGCTCCTGCGCAAGCATCTGGCCGGAGGCAGGGTGCTCTCCCTGCGCCAGTTCCCGATGGAGCGGGCTGTGGATCTGTGCGTGGAGAGCGCGGACGAGCTGGGCGAGCTCAGCGAAAAGCATTTGTACCTGGAGCTGATGGGCCGCAATTCCAATTTGATCCTGACCGGGCCGGACGGGCGGATCATCGACTGCCTGCGCCGGGTAGATTTTGAAATGTCCGAAAAGCGCCAGGTGCTGCCCGGCCTCTTCTACCGGGAGCCGCCCGCCCAGAACAAGCTGGATTTCCGTGCCGAGACAGCGGAGGGCCTGCAGCGGGCCCTGGAGGCTGTGGAGAATCCAACGGCGCTGGACCGCTGGCTTATGGACCGCTATGCCGGGATCTCGCCGCTGATCGCCCGGGAGCTGGCCTGGCTGTGTACGGGCTGCACCGACCCGGACCTGCTGACGCTGGACCGTCCGGCGCTGGCTGCGTCGCTGCTGCGGGAACTGCAGGGTCTGGGGAAGGGCTTCACGCCCAACTGCCTGTATTTGAACGGAGAGCGGAAGGATTTTTCCTTCCGGCCCATCCGGCAGTATGAGGGCTACATGACTGAGACGCAGTTTCCCGGCTTCTCGGAGCTGCTGGACGACTTCTACTCCGGCCGGGCCCTGGCCGAGCGCATGCGCGAGCGCACCCAGACCATGCACAAGACCCTGAGCAATCAGCTCTCCCGCGTGCATCGGAAGCTGGCCAACCAGGAAAAGGAGCTGGAGGCGACCTTTGACCGGGAGCGCCTGCGCCAGCTTGGGGACATTGTCACCGCCAACATCCACCGCATCGAGCGGGGCCAGGCCCGGCTGATCGCCGCGGATTTCTATGACCCCGAGATGAAGGAAATCGAGATTCCGCTGAACGTGACCCTTTCTCCCCAGCAGAACGCCGCGAAATTCTACAAGGACTACAACAAGGCCAAGCACGCCGAAAAATTCCTGACGGAGCAGATCGCGCTGGGCCGGACCGAGGAGAGTTACCTGGCCTCCGTGCTGGAGGCCCTGGACCGAGCGGAGACCGAAGCCGATATCACAGACATCCGAACTGAGCTGATCGAGGGCGGCTACCTCCGCCCGACGGGACAGAAAAAGCAGATGAAGACCCCGGCCTCCAAGCCCATGCAGTTCACGTCCTCGGACGGCATTCAGATTTTAGTGGGTCGGAACAACCGGCAGAACGATCTGCTGACCACGAAGCTGGCCTACAAGACCGATCTCTGGCTCCACGTCCAGAAGGCGCACGGCAGCCACGTCATCATCGCCTGTGCCGGGGCACCCGTGCCGGATCAGACCGTCACCGAGGCCGCGGAGCTGGCTGCCTGGTTCTCCCAGGCCCGGCAGGGCCACAACGTTCCGGTGGATCTCTGCCCGGTGCGTCAGGTCAAAAAGCCCGCCGGAGCCAAGCCGGGCATGGTGGTGTATGAAAACTACCGGACGGTGTACGTCACGCCGCACGAATTGAAAAGTAAGAATTGAGAAGTGAGAATTGAGAATTATCGGAGTTTCGCAAATTGCAATTTGCGAAACACATCCATTTTCAACTCTCAATTTTCAACTTTTAACTCAAAAAGGAGGTTTTTCCATGCCAGAGTTCACTTCCCTTGAAAACATAACTGTTTCCATCCCCGGCGCGGGACGGCGGACGCTGCTGGCCGCTCTGCCGGACGATCTGTGCTGCCCGGAGAATCTGCGGCTCTGCGTGCTGGATGCGACCCGGATGGACGCTCCGGCGCAGATCGCCCTGCTGGACGAGCTGGCCGCCGAACCGGACCGGAACGTCCTGTTTGCGCTCAACAAGCTGGATCGGCTCGGCGCGCCGCAAAACGCCGTAAACGGCGCGATCGCGCTGCTGCGGGAGCGCGGCTTTGCAAGTCCCCGGCTCTGGCCCGTCTGCGCATCCGCGGCCCGGCTTTTCGGCCTGTCCCCGGAGGACCGGGATCTGCCGCCCAAAAAGATCACCGCACAGGCGGAGTTTTACGAGCGCTTTGCCCCGGGCAAAAACAGCTTTTCTGCGCTGTCTGTCACCGATGGAGAGATCACGCTGCTCGACGGCCGCAGGATCAGCCTGGAGCAGCTTCGCCTGGCCCGCATCAACACCGGCGTTCCGGCTCTGGAAGCCGCGCTGCGTGAAGCGGGGGAGGATGCTTCAGAGTTCAGTGTTCAGAGTTCAGAGCCCACAGGGGCGCACAGCGTGCGCCCGCAGGACGCAGAGGCTTCCCCTGCCTGTCATTCTGAGCAAAGCGAAGAATCCGCTGCCCCCGTCCCAAGCGTTTTCCTCGAGGGAAAGGCTGAAGCGCCCGCCGAGCTCCCCGCAGCGGCGCACACCGATGCGCCACAGGAAGCAGATGCTCCCGCTGCGCCGCAGGGCGACGCTTTTGAGAACGCGATCGACCATCTGCTGGATCGGCTGGACGAAGGCGAAGCACCTCCCGCAGAACCGGAGGTCGATCTGAGTTCTCTGCTTCCCGTGCTGGACAAGGCCGACTGCGCTGCGCTGTTGGAGCTGGCGAAGGATATCCAGAGCGGCGACGAATCTCCGGCCTACCGCGAGCAGGCGTTGGACGCAATCCACGCCGCCTATCAGACGCGGGAGCTTGAGGAGCTGGAAGCGCTGACTGCCGACCTGGACGCGATGGATCTCCCGGCGCTGCGCGCCGCCGCGGAGCGAATCAACAACGGGGCCTACACGGTCCAGACGCGGACCCCCTTCGCCCAGCGCGTCAACACCCGGATCGACGCGCTGATGAACGATGCGCTCTCCACGCTCTGCGCGGGTGTGGAGGAGGCGGACGCCCAGACCCTGGCCAAAATCCGTCAGAGCGTGGATCGGACCGACTGCGCTGAGATTCTGAAAACGGACTGCTATCGACGGATCGAAGAGCGGCAGGATCAACTGGACGTGGAGAATCTGGAACGCATTACTGCCGGAGCGGAGACCATGACGGAGAAGGAGCTTCGCGCCGTGGCCGTCACCCTGGAGGCCAACAACTGGAACCCCAAGTTTGTGACGGGCTATCGCCACAAGATCGCCCTCTGCCGCGAGACCGCCGTCTTCCGGGAACTGGAACAGGAATTGACGGAGCTGAACGATATGGAGCGCCGGGAAGTTCTGGCCCTTCGGGAGCAGATCGCGGGCAAGGAGCTCGCCCCCCGCTTCACAGCCGCGCCGCTGGCGCAGATCGACGAAAAGCTCTACCACATGGATATGCTGCGCCTGATGGCCCTGAACAACGACTTTGATCTGCTGGACTTCGACGGCCTGGATACGCTGCGGGCCCAGGTGGGCCGCGGCGATTACACCGACCGGGCCAGAGGCGAATATCTGGGCCGTCTGCGGGAGCGCGAGGAGGCCCTGGTCGTGGAAAACACCGACGCCCGGGCCCAGCTTGCCCGTCAGCTTATCGGCCAGCATAAGCTCCGCATGGCGGACTTCGTCTTTGCCGGTCTGACCGAGGCCTATCAGGAGCGGCTGAACGCCTACTGGGGCGGCAGTGGCATGGAACAGCCCCGGGATATCCCTGTGTTCCTCTTTGACAACGCCAGCGACTACGCCTTTACCGGCGAGCGCTTCTATTACAAGACCGGCAAGGAACTGGCCTTCCTGCCTGTTGCGGACATTGAACGCTTCCAGACCATGAAACAGCACATGAGCCTGAATTTGCAGATCGTTCGCAAGGACAACAGCTATCTGCTGACCAGCGCCAAGATCAGCCGCAGCGGATCCGAACGCACTCTGGATTTCCTGAACGAGTGCGTGCGGCGCTGGAACGAACCGGAATTGATCGGCGCACGCTCCGCCAGCCCCATCCGGACCCGCCGCTTCGATGCGTCGGAGTACACCGCCCCCGTGGAGACCCGCCTGCCGGACGCCGCGCTTGCGCTGGAGCTCTTCCGCCGCCGCTATGACGGCGAGCACCTGCGCGAGGGCACGCTGTTCCGTGCCGGAGACGACTGGGAGCAGCGCACGGCCCGCCTGCTGGCGACCTTCGGCCTGCCGGAGAACACGCCGCTGATCTGGTTTGACACCTCCGGCCTGCTTGGTTCCATCCGCGACGGCGTGGCCGTCGGGCCGCGGGCCATCTATTGGAAGGACAGCAAGCTTCCCGTGCAGGTGATCCCGCTGACGGAGATCTACGCCATGGAACGAAACGGAAAACAGTTGACCGTGACGATGCTGAGCGGGCAGAAGCTCTATCCGGATATGCCGGCTGTCATGGTCCCGCTGGTGGAGGATTACGTCCGGGCCATCCAACTGGGGCTCTATCTGCACCGGGAGGAACGCGCATGAGAAAAGCCCGCACCGGCGCTTCCAAAACAGAGAAGCCCCGCCGCAGCGCGCCCAAGGCGGAAAAGCCCCAGCGCAGCTCCGCCGGGGAGGAAAAACGCAGGCTCCCGCGCTGGCGGCTGATCCTGACGCTGCTGTCCTTGCTGGGCTTTTGCGTATTCTTTGCCCCGGTCTTCGGCGGGATCCTGAACGTCGCGAACCTGGCCGCCATGACGGGCTTCCTGCTGCTGGCTGCCGTCTTTCGATTTTGGCCGGGCTTTCTGCGGCTGCTGCGCCGGCTTTGGGCCAGACGCTGGGGAAAGGCTTTTCTGCTGGTCGTCGGGGGCGGGACCGGCGTGCTGCTTCTCACGCTGCTGGTGCTGTTTTGCCTGGTGGCGACCAAGCTGCACGCCGTGCCGAAGGAGAACTGCCCCACGCTCATCGTGCTGGGCTGCCAGGTTCGCGGGACTACGCCCTCTCTGCTTCTGGGCTATCGGATCGAGGCGGCTGCAGCTTATCTGACGGCTCATCCCGAGTCGGTCGCCGTCCTATCCGGGGGCATGGGCAGCGGCGAGAACATTTCCGAGGCGGAATGTATGTACCGATCCCTGACTGCAAAGGGCATCTCCCCGGAGCGGCTTTATCGGGAAGCGGAATCCACCAGCACCCAGGAGAACTTCCGTTTTTCCAAGGCCCTGATGGAGCGGGAGGGCCTGCGCGGCCCGGTGGCGGTCGTCAGCAGCGACTTTCATATCTACCGCGCCCTGCAAATGGCGGAGGATATCGGCTTGGACGCCCAGGGTCTGGCGGCCTGCTCCAAATACCGCTTCAGCCGCCCGACCTACATGCTACGCGAGGCGATGGCGCTGCTCCTGTACGCCTTTGTTCGATAACGCGTTTCCCGAACGACAACAGAAAACGACCCGTTTTCCGACTTGGAAAACGGGTCGTTTTAATTTGTTCTGTTACTTGGCGGCAGCCTCAGTGGTAACCACGGTGTTGTTGGAATCCTGCGAGCCGGTCGCGGCAGTCGTCTTGACGGAGCTGACCAGAATAACGGCCAGCAGGCTCAGCAGCACAAATGCGAGACCAAGCCACTTGGTTGCCTTGGCCAGCTTGGCGTCGAGCGTTTTGCTGCCGCCCCTGGCCATGAAGGAGTCGGAAGCACCGGCAATCGCGCCGGACAGACCGGCGGACTTGCCGGACTGGAAGAGAACGACGAGGGTGAGCAGAACGGCGCAGATCAGATCCAGCACCAGAACGATGGTTTTCAAAGTTTCCATTTACAAACCTCCAAATGCCGCAGTTCACGGCACACGGCAGCCGTTATCATATCATAGAGCAGAGTATATACTATCACATGCGCTGACAAATTGCAAGCTTTTTTATGAAATTTTCAATTTTCCGTTAACCGTTTCCTTTTCCGGCCCAGATGCCGGTCGCGGCGGCGGTCAGGTAGGCGTTGATAAAGCCGTCGATGTTTCCGTCCATGACGGCGTTGATGTTGGTGTTCTCAAAGCCGGTGCGGGCGTCTTTCGCAAGGGTGTAGGGCATAAAGACGTAGTTGCGGATCTGAGAGCCCCATTCGATCTTCTGCTGCACGCCCTTGATGTCGGAAATTTTGTCGTAGTGCTCGCGCTCTTTGATCTCGACCAGCTTGGATTTCAACATGCGCATACAGGTCTCGCGGTTCTGGAACTGGCTGCGCTCCTGCTGGCAGGCCACCACGATGCCGGTGGGCTTGTGGATCAGGCGGACTGCGGAGGAGGTCTTATTGATGTGCTGGCCGCCTGCGCCGGAGGAGCGGTAAACCTGCATTTCAATGTCCTCGGGCCGGATCTCCACGTCCACGTCGTCGGTGATCTCGGGGATCACCTCCACGGCAGAGAAGGAGGTGTGCCGCCGGGCGTTTGCGTCGAAGGGAGAGATGCGTACCAGCCGGTGCACGCCGTGCTCGGATTTCAGGAAACCGTAGGCGTTGGGGCCTTCCACCAGGATATCGGCGGATTTGAGCCCGGCCTCGTCGCCTTCGATGTAGTCGAGGATCTTGTAGGTGAAGCCGTGGCGCTCGGCCCAGCGGGTGTACATCCGGTAGAGCATCTGGCACCAGTCCTGTGCCTCGGTGCCGCCCGCGCCGGCGTGGAAGCTCATCAGCGCATTGTTGCTGTCGTAGGCGCCGGTCAGCAGGGTCTCCAGCCGGGCGTCCTCCATCTCGGCCTCGAGCTGGGCAAAGCCGGTGGTCAGCTCCTCCAGCATGGATTCGTCGTTCTCTTCAAGGGCCATCTCGCAGATCGTGTAGAGATCCTCCCACTGGCTCTGCATCTTGGCAAAGTGGGAGCACTTGCCCTCCAACTGCTTGGTCTTGACCATGATCTTCTGAGATCTCTCGGGGTCGTCCCAGAAGCCGGGAGCCTCGGCCATCGCGTGCAGGCGCTCGAGTTCCTCGTTGGCCCCGTCGATGTTCAGCGAGGTGCGAAGATCCTTCAGCTTGGGCTCCAGCTCATTCAGCTTGCCCTTGTATTCTTCAAATTCGATCATTGCAATCATTCTCCATGTTAAAATTTCCCATACATTATAAAGGATGAAGCCCGGTTTGTAAAGGATTTTTTTGTTCGGAGTTCAGAGAGGGTATTTATTCAGTTGCACTTGCTCCGTAGTGGCCGCGCACCTGCGCGGCCATAAAGCTCCGAAAAGCGATACACACCATGACCGCGCAGTGCGCGGCCACTGCGATCCTGCTGAACAGATACCAGAGAGCTTCAGAACGCAGCGTGTGGGGGGCGGTCATTGGCCGCCCGCGATATGCTCCGGCTTTCCTGTCCTGGAAATTTTTATATGTCTGTGCTTGACAAAAGAGAGATCGTGTGCTATAACTGTATCATAACAGTTAATACAGACAACACAGTTTATGAAAGGAGCGTGGTCGTTTGATCAGCCTGAACTATCGGGACCCCCGGCCGATCTATGAACAGTTGGAGGAAAAGCTTCGGCGGCTGATCCTCTCCGGGGCCATTGCCGAGGGAGAGAAGCTTCCATCGGTCCGCGAGCTGGCGAGCCAGCTTGCCATCAACCCGAATACGATCCAGCGAGCCTACCGCGAGTTGGAGCAAAACGGCTTCATCTATTCCGTGCCCGGCAAGGGCTCCTTTGCCGGAAAGCTCTCCGGTGTGGACGAAAGCCGCCGCAAGGAGCTGCGGGAGAAGCTTCTGGCGATCTGGACGGAGCTGCTGCAGTTGGGCGAGAACCCTGACCGCCTGATTGCCATGCTGAATCAAATCGCCGCGGGTGATACCGTAGGGGGCGGCGTCCACGACGCCCCGGGAGTTACAGCCGCGGGAGCACCAAAAGCTTTTGAAGCGGATACCGCTGCACAAAAGGAGGCAAAGAAGAATGATTGAAGTACGAAATCTGCGGAAGACCTTTGACGGCTTTGTTGCCCTGGACGATCTTAGCCTGACGGTGCCGAGCGGTGCGGTCTACGGTCTGGTCGGGCCCAACGGCGCGGGCAAATCCACGGTCATCCGCCACATCACCGGCATCTTCCGCCCGGACAGCGGCACCGTTACCGTGAACGGTCAGCCGGTCTACGAGAACCCTGCCGTCAAATCCGGCATCGCCTATATCCCGGACGACGTGTTCTATTTCCCCTCCTCCAATCTTTTGGATATGGCGAAATTCTACAAGGGCACCTACGAGAGCTTCGATATGGAGCTTTACGAGACGCTGCGCAAGAGCTTCAATCTCGATCCCAAGACCCAGCTCCGGCGCTTCTCCAAGGGCATGCAGAAGCAGGCGGCCTTCCTGCTGGCCATCGCCAGCCGCCCGAAGGTGCTGGTGCTGGATGAGCCCGTGGACGGCCTGGACCCGGTCATGCGCCGCCAGGTCTGGGGTCTGATGCTCCAGGACGTTGCCCAGCGCGGCACCACGGTGCTGGTCAGCTCGCACAACCTGCGCGAGTTGGAGGACGTCTGCGATCACGTCGGCATCCTGCACAAGGGCAAGATGCTCCTGGAGCGCACGCTGGATGAGCTGCAGGACAACGTGGTCAAGGCACAGATCGTTTTCCGCGAGGGCAGCGACCTGCCCAAGGAACTCAAGGTGCTCCACCGCTCCAACGTCGGCAAGGTGGAGACCGCCATCATCCGCGGCAGCCAGGAGAGCGTCAGCGCCGCGCTTGCTGCCATCAACCCGATTTTCTTCGACCTGGTCCCGCTGACGCTGGAGGAGGTCTTCGTCTACGAGCTGGGAGGTGTGGACTATGAAGTCAAAAACGTCGTTCTTTGATTGGAACCTGCTGAAGAAGAACGTCAGCCGCTTTGCCCCGGCCTGGGCGATCCTCACGCTGCTGCTCTTCCTGTCGATCCCCCTGCCGCTGCTTCGGGGAATGAATGACGAAAGGGAAATGGTTTATCGGCTGCAGACTGCACAAGAAATCCTGGACGTCTCCTATTACACTGGAATCGTCTTTGCCTTTTGCGCTGCGATGGTGATTGCTTCCCTGGTGTTCAAGTATATGCACCGGGATCGGGACGCCTATATGATGCACGCCTTCCCGATGACCCGCTGCTGTCAGTTTCTCACCAACGCGGTCTCCGGTCTGCTGTTCTGGCTCGTGCCGATCCTGTTCATCGGCCTGTGTGAGATTGGGGTCCTGACGGTCCATACGGCCCTGGGCTTGTCCGGACTGGTTTGGGAACGCGTCGGCCAATGGCTGCTGGCCTTCCTCTGCTTCTACGGAATCGCGCTCTTCTCTATGCATCTTTCCGGCCGGAACGTCATCGCGGAACTCAGCTACATTGCGCTGAATTTCATGTTCCTGGTGCTTCCAATGCTGTTCCTGCTGCTGGTGAACTGCTATTTCAAGGGCTTCGATTACGTAATCACCGAAGACCTTTCCCGCCTGTCTCCGTTTGTGAATCTTGTCGCTGTGGAAGGCGACAGAGCCGTGATGCTCTGGATCTATGCCGGTCTGGGTCTGGTCATGGCAGTGCTGGCCTGGGTCCTGTACCGCTTCCGTCACGTGGAACGGGCAGGCGACCCGATGGCCTTTTCCTGGGCCAGAATCGCGTTCCGCGTGTGCTTTACCGCCTGCCTGACGCTGGGCTTCGGCTGGCTCCTTGCATCTGTCTTCGGCACGTATAACGGCGAAAAGGGCGACGTTTTCCTGCCCTACGCCATGATCGGCTGCGCCTTGGGCTGGTTCTGCTCCTCCATGATCGTGGAGCGCTCCGTCAAGGTCTTCCGCAACAAAAAAGTATGGCTGGGCTTCGCGGCCTGCGTCGGCGTGCTGATCCTGACGGTGCTCGGACTGAAATACGATCTGCTGGGCTGGCAGCACCGGATTCCCGCGGCGGAAAAAATATCCTCGGTGGAGATCTGGACCCGCGGCGATTACGGAGAATTCAATTCGGACTGCATCACGCTGAGCGATCCGCAGGACGTTGCTGTCGTTCGCACTTTCCATGCGAAGGCGGTTGACGACCCCGCGCTGGAGCGAAGCGCCTCGGAGCTCCTCGGCCGGAATCCTCTCGGCAGCGTGCATATTCTGTACCACCTCGAGGGCGGCGGAACGATGCGCCGCGTCTATGAGGTCAATCTGAATGAGCGGGAAGCGCAGGCGCTCGCGGCGCTGTTCCGGAAGCCGGACGTTGTCGTAGCGTATTATGAGGAACACTTGGCCGATGACTGGACATGCGCGACGATGGAAACCTATTACTATGATGATTATTATGGCGTATCCGGTTCCGGCGCGAATGTTTGCACCGATCTCAAAGCGCTGCGAAAAGCAATGCTGGCAGACGCTGCGGCCGGACGGAATCCCGTGATAAACTTCATGACGGAAGATACGGAACCCGATACGATGAGAATCTATCTTGAGAAATGGCGTGCGGAGAACGGAGTGAGCAAAAGCGGCAGGCTTGAAATCTCTTCCGGCGCAACGGAAACGCTCGCGCTGTTCGGTGTGCTTCCTTCTGCAGCTCCGGTTGAAGAACAGCCTGATTCCGACTGATTATCCGAAACGATAACGCTATAATAGACGCACACGGTTTCCCGTGTGCGTCTGTTATTTCCGATCTTTTTGATTCAACACAAAGGAGTCTTTCAATGAACTACACAAGTCTCTTGCAGGACAAGCGGCTGACCATCCTGCTCTCGGGGGAGATCGACCACCACTCCGCCCGGCAGACGATGGAGGCCGTCACGTCCAAGATCGACGTCTATCTGCCCCGCTGCTGTGTGCTGGATTTCGGCGGCGTAAGCTTCATGGATTCCAGCGGCATCGCCATCGTGATCCACACGCTCCGGGCCATGGAGGAGCTGGGCGGCGAGCTGTGGCTCGCCAACATCCCGCCCCAGCCGATGAAGGTCCTCCGGGCCGCGGGGATCGAAAAAATCGTGCGCTTCGGCGCGGAGAGGAGCCCGGCATGAAGCAGGAAAACGAAACCATTGTGCAATTTCCGTCCCTGTCGGCCAATGAGGCCCTGGCCCGGCAGATCGCCGCGGCCTTCGCCGCCCAGATGGACCCCACCTTGGACGAGTTGGGCGACGTGAAGACTGCCGTCTCCGAGGCCGTCACGAACGCGATCGTCCACGCCTACCCGGATCGCATCGGCCCGGTGAGCCTCCGGCTCCGACGCCTGCCCGAGAACGTGCTGGAAATCACGGTCAAGGACCGGGGCTGCGGCATTCCGGACCTGGCCAAGGCCCGCGAGCCGATGTTTACCACCGGCGGGGCCGAGCGCTCCGGCATGGGCTTTACGATCATGGAAAGCTTCATGAACAGCTTCACCCTCCGCTCCGCTCCCGGCCGGGGAACCACCGTGCGGATGCGCAAAAAGCTGACCGGCCGCGGGAGCGGGGATTGAATGCAGAATGCAGTGTGCAGAATGCAAAATGAAGGGACTTCCGTAGCGGCGCACACCGGTGCGCCACGGGACGAGGTGGGATTAGGCAATAGGCAGGAGGCAATAGGCAATAGGGAAGGCGAGGACGTCACCGCAGGGGCGCACAGCGTGCGCCCGCAGCCCGCAGAGGCTTCCACATCCTGTCATTCTGAGCGGAGCGAAGAATCCGTCTTCCCCGTCCTCAGCCTTCCCCTCGAGGGGAAGGCTTACGAGGAAGAAACCGCAGGGGGCGGCAGCGTCGAACGGGCAACCATGTCCCTGATCGCCCGGTCGCAGGCGGGGGACAAGGCGGCCACGGAGCAGCTTCTTTCGGAAAACACCGGCCTGATCCGCGCCGTGGCGCGGCGCTACTGGGGCCGCGGCGTGGAGGTGGAGGACCTCTTTCAGCTCGGCAGTCTCGGCTTTTTGAAGGCCGTTGCGGGCTTTGACCTCGCCTTCGGCACCCGTTTTTCCACCTATGCCGTGCCGAAGATCGCCGGGGAGATTCGCCGCTTTCTCCGTGACGACGGGGCCGTCAAGGTCAGCCGAACCCTGAAGGAGCGGGCCGTGGCGATCCACCAGGCCCGAGACCGGCTCAGCAAGGCCCTGGGCCGGGAACCTGTTCTCTCGGAGCTGGCCGAGGCGTTGGAGCTGACGGTGGAGGAGATTGCCGAAGCGGAGACCGCGTCCGACCCCGTGGCCTCGATCCAGCAGCCCGCCGGGGACGACGGTCTGACCTTGGAGGCCGTCCTGACCGACAGCCCCATGGAGGAACAGCTCGTAGAGCGACTGGCCCTGCGGCAGGCCTTAGAGCGCCTCCCGGAGCGGGAAGCAAGGGTCGTGACCCTGCGCTATTTCCACACCCTCACGCAGGATCAGACTGCCAAGCTCGTCGGGGTCTCGCAGGTGCAGGTGAGCAGGATTGAGAAAAAGGCTCTCGCGCATTTGCGGGAGCTGCTGACATAGGCCGAGCGGGCGCCCGAAATCCGAAAACGGGCCCGGCCTGCGTTTCTTGGGAAAATGACAGTTGACTATAAGATAGCCAGTATGTATAATGATTCCGTTGTCTCTTAGAAACAGAAAGGACAAAAATCATGAAGGGAAAGCGAATCGTCTATCTGGACTATCTTCGGATCGTCTCGATCTTTGCGGTTGTGATGCTTCATGTGGCGGCCTGGAACTGGTATGACACAGACGTCCATTCCTATGAATGGCAGGTTCTCAACGGCATCGACGGTGTTCTCAGATGGGGCGCTCCCGTATTTGTCATGATCAGCGGCGCGGTGAATTTGGGGAAAGACATCCCGCTGAAAACCCTGCTGTTCAAACGAATCCTGCGGCTTGTGGTCGCCTATGTGTTTTGGGGCGTGCTGTATATCGTTTGGAGGAGCCTGATGTTCTGGGGCAGCTTCCCCGCATTCAAGGAGTTTGTGAAGCTTGCTCTTGCCGGCCATTACCACACATGGTTCATGGGTATGATGATCGGCCTGTATTTCAGCATCCCGATCCTCAACCGAATCGTGGCGGATCGGAAAACCGCCTGGTACTTTGTGGCAGTTTGCTTCGTATTTGAGATCCTTCTCTCGGAAGGGCTTTCGCTGCTGGGGCTTAGGCATCCCCAGCTTGCTGGGATTCTGATGAGCTTTGTTTCTCTTTTGCAGCCGAAGATGTTCCTGGAGTATTCCATTTATTTCGTGTTGGGATATCTGCTGCACACCGCGGAGCTGAAGAACGCCCAACGAAACTGGCTCTACATGCTTGGTCTGCTGGGCGTTCTCTTCACCGTGATCGCCACCGCGCTGTACTCCTGCTCGGAGAATACGCAACAGACCAGGTTCTATGAATACTTTACGCTCAACGTTCTGCTGGCTTCGGCGGGGGTTTTCGTCCTTGCCAAAACAAAATGGAACCGGGCTCCCAGCTCCTCCAAGGGCGAACGCTTGCTGTCCTTCGCTGCAAAATGCAGCTTTGGCGTGTATCTGGTTCACCCGATGTTCATCGAGAGCTTCAAGAAGCTGCTGGACTTCTACCCGCTGTCCTTCAATCCGATCCTCGCGGTGCCGGCCGAATCCGTGGCGGTATTTGCGCTGTCATTTCTGATTTCTGCGCTTTTGAACAAGCTGCCGATCCTGAACAAATGGATCGTATAATACCATTATCCAATATGGGAGCTTAGTATAAGAACGATTCCGAAAACACGGAGGGCGGCTCTGTGATTGGCAAAAAGCAATCACAGAGCCGCCCTTGTATGTTGTGCGCGCTTGCTATACGTTGAACAGGAAATTCACAATGTCGCCGTCCTGCATGACGTACTCCTTGCCCTCCAGGCGGAAGAGGCCCTTGGCCTTGGCGTTGGCCATCGTGCCGCAGGCTTTCAGGTCCTCGAAGGCGACGACCTCAGCGCGGATGAAGCCCCGCTCGATGTCGGAGTGGATCTTGCCGGCAGCGCGGGGGGCCTTGGTGCCCCGGGTGATGGTCCAGGCATGGACGTCGTCAGGTCCGGCGGTCAGGAAGGAGATGTAGCCCAGCAGCTCGTAGGAGGTCTTGATCAGACGGTCCAGACCGCGCTCCGTGAGGCCCAGCTCCTCCATGAACATCTGCGCGTCCTCGGGCTCCATGTCCATGATGTCTTCCTCGAACTTGGCGGCCACGGGCAGCACCGCCGCGCCCTGCTCGGCGGCCAGCGCGGAGAGGGCCAGGAACTGCTCGTTCTCCCGGTAGTTTGCCATGCCGTCCTCGTCGAGGTTGGCCGCGTAGATCACGGGCTTGGTGGAGAGCAATCCGCCGTCCTGGAGCATCTCCGCGTCCTCCTCGGTAAAGGCGAAGGTCCGGGCGGGCTGTCCCTCAGAGAGATGGGCAAGCAGCGCCTCGCAGGTGTCGGCTTCATGCTTGTACTTCTTGTCGCCGCCCTTGAGGTTCTTTTTCGCTTTTTCCAGACGACGCTCGACGACCTCAATGTCCGCCAGGATCAGCTCCAGTTCGAGGGTCTCCGCGTCGGAGCGGGCGTCGGCAGGCTCGGGGAAGAGGTTGTCGTTGTTAAAGCAGCGGACCACGTGCACCAGCGCGTCGGTCTGCCGGATGTTTTGCAGCACGGAGTTGCCGCGGCCCTGGCCCTTGCTGACGCCGGCCACGTCCACGAAGTCGATGCTGGCCGGGGAGTATTTCTTGGGCTTGTAGTATTCGGCCAGCCAGTCCAGCCGCTCGTCAGGCACCTTGGCTTGGCCGATGTTGGCCTTGTTGGAGGCTCCGTATCCGCCGGTCTCCGCCTTGGAACCGGTCAGGGCGTTGTAAAGCGTCGTCTTGCCCACCCCGGGCAGACCCACGATACCTAATTTCATATATCCTCACTTCTCCTTGCTTTTTCAGGGTTTTTTATAGTTTCGTTCGGTGAATCGCACCAATTCCGCACCAATTTGGTTTGTTAGTGGTGTTTTCGCACCGATCATTGTTTTCTTCCGCACCAATCATTGGTGCGTCATGCCAGGACGACAGCCCCAGCCTCAAACTGGTGGACAGCCTGCCAAAGGGAATCATCTGTGACGTGAACATAGCGATCCATGGTTGTAGAAAGATTTGCGTGACCGAGAAGCTTCTGAAGCGTTTTGGGCGGAACTCCACACTCGATTGCTCTGGTTGCATAGGTGTGACGCAGCGCGTGCATACAGAAGTGAGCGATCCCAGCTTTATCGCAGAGCTTGTAAAGGTGGGTGTCATAGGAACTGTTTTTGTTTGGATTTCCGGTTCTGCGATTGACAAAAACCAAGTCCTTCATTTGCAACAGATACTTCCGCCCGTTTCTGCTGTCAGAATATTCCAGCGCTGTGCTGCGCAAACTTGCGGATTCCTTGCGGGTCTCTCGATTCTCATACAACTCCAGAAGCAAATCATAAGCCGTCTGCGTTAATGGAATGGTACGGTAACCGCTTCTGGTTTTCGGAGGGCCGGCACTCCACTCGTGTTGATTGTGCCGGAACTCCATAACTTTGCTGACCGTAAGCGTTCGCGCTTTCCAATCGATGCTGTCCCAAGTCAGGCCAATAACCTCTCCGGTTCGCAGACCGGTTTCCAGAATCAGCCGATATACTTCGTAATTCTGAGAAGAAACGGCAACCTGGAGGAATTTTTTCTGTTCGTCCACAGAGAGGTAATGAATGTCCTTAGGGTCACACATGGGCTTGTTAAAACGCACGCCGTCCATTGGGTGACGGTCAATAAGCCCGTTCAACCTGGCTGACTTGAACATTGTCCCCAGCGTGATGTAGGTCTGCTTGATTGTGGAGACCTGATACGCAGTTTCCATATTCTGAAATACTGCTTGACAGTGAAGGGGTTTAACATCACGAAGTCTCAGGTGCCCGATGATTGATTTTGCGTTCTGCTTGTAGCGTTCGCGATAATTCCGAATGGTATTTGCCGCCAACTGATTGACAATGTGGTCAAGCCAGTATTGGTGCCATTCGTCTACCGTGCAGTTTCCATCCAGAATTTTGCCATCCGGTGTAATAACGACTTCTTTGCTTCCGCTGCGTAGAAGATTGTCCTCGTAACGCTCATTTTCCAACCACTGCTTTGCATCTGAAAGCAGATTGAAATGTTTTTCTACACGTTTGCCAAACCCGTTCAAGTATCTGGCAGAGTACATACCATCCTTTCGCTGACAGATCCCCTTCGGGAGTGCCTTTCCTGTTTTGCTTTTGCCCATTGCGGCTCCTTTCTTTCCGGTTGGGAAGAAGGCGCCGGATACAACAAGGGTATTGTATCACATAATTCCTCCTTCCGCAACCGGAATGTTGTATTCTCAGAGGTAAGTTTGCTCAGAAATGAACTTTTCGAAGGCTTCTCGCTTAATGAGCCGCTTTTTTCCGACATAGAGAGCAAAAGGACACTTTGGGAGGCGGTGCAGTCCAATCAACGTGTTTTCCCCGATTCCGCTGTAAGCAGCAGCCTCCTTAATGGTTAGGGTCAGCTTTTCGGAGAGTCGGACACTCGGAACCGGTGAACAATGCTCCGATGTAGAAATTGTTGGAGTGGTAAGTGAACAGGAACCAGATTCTTTTTGCATGATAGTGTGCACTCCTCCTTTCTGGAAACAACGCAATTTATCTGTACATCCGTACATCTGTACGCAGCGAATGGTACGCTGGTACGGATGTACGGATCATTTGATTTGTTTATCGTTTTTCAGCCCGGTAACCAAACGAGAGTTTTCATGCCAACGAAGCCCCGAACCCGCTTGCCGCTTTCAATGTAGACGCTGTTGCTGGCTTCCAGACCGTACTGATCTGCATTCTCTGACAGATACAGGCTGAAGGAGCGAGAGGACAAAGGCTTCACCGCGTTGTCCTCGCACCAGATCAGATAAACGGCGTAGAGCGATTTCGTGCTGGCTTTCTCGCCGGGTACAAAAGCCACGTAGCCGGATGAGGCAAGAAAGTCCACAATGTTGTTCCCATCAGAGATCGCCTGCGCCATGTTGTCTCTGGCCTGCTCCGAAAGGGTAAACTTGTAGTTCTGCGCGATCAGCCGCCACAGCCCTTCCAGGCACCAGAGCAGGATCCCCTCCTTTTCCTCTTTCAGCTTGTCAGCAAGATCCGGATCGTCCACACGGTCCGGGTCTTTCCGTTTGGCCGTCAGAATGATCTGCCGCCGGAAAAAGCCGTGGCTTCTGTCATACAACGCCTTGATGGAGCCGTTGCCGAAGCAGAGAAAGCGCACGTAGAGCTCGCCCTGGTAGCTCTGTTTGCTTTTCTTCTCCAGGTCGAGCGGAAGATCTGCTGTGATAATCAGCTTTAAGTAGTTGGTTTGCGGCAGGGCTTCCATCTTCATATCGTCGTCCACCATCACGAGGACGTTTTCCAAATCAGCTCTGGCGAAACGGTTGGTCTCGACCTTGGCCAGACTGCCGTTTGCCATGCTGTCCCCGAAAATTGCACGGAGTACGGAACCAATCCGGCTCTTTCCTTCGCCGCCCTGACCTATGATTATCAGCATCTTCTGGGCTTTGGTTGTCGGGATCAGACAGTAGCCCATGAACTCCTGCAGCGTCAGAATATCCTCCGGCTCCAACAGCTCTTGGGTAAAAGACAGCCAGCGTTTCGGTTTCGGTGCTTCCGGCTGAAAAGAGATCGGCAGTCGGTTACGGCAAAACTCCTTTTCTTCCGTGAACAGTCCGTCCAGGAAGATCGTGCCGTTGGCAAGATGAATCCGATCCGGTGTAACCGGCAGCGTTTCCTGATGCGCTTCCTCCCGGAGCACCTCCAAAAGACTATCCACCTTTTTGGAGAGCCCTTGTTTTACATGGAATTTGAGCTTTTCATAGATCCTCTTTTTGAGGCTCCGTTCGTCGCTGATACGCCCGTCCACGGTGAAGAAGCTGCCTTTGAAACAGATCATAGGGGTTTCTTGCAACAGCTCCTGGCAAAAGGCCACCTCGTTGATCTTGTCTTTCGCAATCCAGTCAGGAACATGCTTTTTTGTCAGCTGGTTGACCTCGTTTGTTTCATTTCTCCCGTTCAATTCGTTTTCCATTTCTCTTCTTTCTTCTGTCATCGTGCATAACCCCTTTTCGTCTTAATCCTTCATCACGTATGCGTTTACAATGGCGTCCGCTGCCAGATAGGTCTGTACCAGCACCTTCCGCATTTGTGGTGCGTCGATCAGGTGTGTGCTTTCCGCAATCTTCAAAAGTTGTTCCACATTGTAGCCAGCCCGACGGATATCCCGGATCAAGATCGGAATGTCGGGTGACGGCGCTTGCTTGACCTCTTTCCCGGTGATTGCTCGGCGACAGAATTCCTCCCGGGAAAAGCCGGCCTGCTTCGCCTTTGCGTTCAGATCCGCTAGTTCTTCGGCAGTGAGACGGATCTTGATTTCGTTCGTTCTTTTTTTCATTCTTCACCTCCAGATCAAGGGGTTACAGGGGAGTTCCCCCTGAGAAATTGTATCGTGTCCCCACGATACGTTGCTTGCTACACCACGAGACACAGCCCCTGCAGGGTTAAATCCCTCCAGTCTGGCTGTGTCCCGCAGGGCTGTTGGAGTACGCAGATAACTTACGGAGCGTTTTACCAGATGAAAAAGCAATGGCGTCAAAATGACGTCAATCGCCATTTTGAGCGCAGCGTATTGACGTCATAATGACGTCATCCAAACAACTCAAGGTCATCCAATCTGCATGGTTTTAACATCTCCTTCAAATGGTTGGTTCCCGTTGTACCCGATGTCGTTCCTGCCTGGTTGTCTCCCCGGCGTTTTTTGCCGCTCCGGCACTCCAGCCATCGTTGCAGCGGTATCCCCATCAGACGGGTATTCAGTTGTAAATGGGCTTCCTGATTTCCTCCCTGCCTTTCTTGGATGATTTGGATAGTTCGTACTTCATTATCCAATGCAGATTTTAGCACAGGCTTGACAGGAAATCAACAGTATTGTACAATGTTGTTTGGAGTGATGTTTATAATCCAAAATCTACAGATTTTTCATTCTCTAAATTAGCGGGAAACGAGGACACTATGGAAAGAGATTATTCAGAATATCAGCCAACCACGTATGACAGGTATCTACAGTATCGATCAAATCGGAATGGCGTTCGTCTTGATTACTTTGTCAATAAGGTATATTTTCATCCAGAGCGTAAGAATTTTACTGTTTCTGTTGATCCTCATAAAGAGAACGACAGTATGCAAGACGAAATTGACGAATATGAGAGGGATGTGGCTCGACGCGAGGGTAAGTCACTTTCCGTTTCGCCTTCGCAGGATGATCCTGAAGATACCCAAAATCACGCTGAGCTTACCGCGGATCGCCGCGAGCAGTTTTCGGAGATGCAAAAGCGCTATCAGCTTGTTTCCAGTCCCTTTCTTGAAATAGATGGGATAACAAGAAATAATCTGGACGCAGAAACCATCAACGTACTCAGCGGTGCTTATATCCGCATGAACTACGGTGAAGGTATTCTTGACTTTGTTTATGCGGATTTTGTTACTCCGTTGCGGCAGAACATGATGTTGCTGGAGTCATTACAGTATCTTGCAGAAAGTGAAAAAGAAAAAAGCCAGTCCAACACAGAGGACTGGCCTGAGCCGAAAACGATTCAAAAAATATATAATGAAACGCAGGCGATCGTAGAGGATTTCTATGCCTACGAATCCACGTTTATTCTACTGCATGACGTAGCATACGCCTCTTTATATTCTGCGGTCTGTCCGCCGCTCTTTGAAAACGGATACTGGGGAGATCTAAAGCGCTTGGAATGGTACGGAAACTATCTGCTGACTTTGCAGAATGAGTACCTGGAAATGCTGGAATTCTGTTATGACGAGGATTTCTGGCCGGAAGTGCTGGGAGCATTATATCCCAGTGAGCGTCTGTATCTTTATCGGAAAAGCAAAGGTCTGCCACTCTACTTTGATCGCAAAGAAGAATTTTTGCTCAACAAATCAATCATGGGCGGAGATAAGATGCCGTATGGCTTAAAGTCGGAAGAGTTTCGGCAGATGCTGAATCGGGTTGTGAATCCGCTCAGTGATGCTGAAAAAGAGTTTGCCAAAAAATATCACATTCCCGGGCCAAAAGTAAGCCTGCGCACAAACACCTTCCTGAGCGTCGGATATGAAGCGAATACCATTTCCGATATGCTGGAGTTAGAATTCACCAAGATGCTGGAGCAGGGTATCCGTTTCCGCAAATGCAAGCGTTGCGGAAAGTACTTCATCATGAAGGGCAACTACGATACCACCTATTGTGACCGGATCGCGAAGGGCGAGATCCGCACTTGCCAAGAGCTGGCGGCCATTGATAACTACAAAGCAAAGGTGGCGGACAACGAAGCTCTGGCTGTCTACAGTAAGTATTACAAGCGCTACTCCGCCAGGCTTAAGGTCCGCCAAATCAAGGATGAGGACTTCAAGAAATGGCGCTATCAGGCCATTATCAAGCGGGACGAATGCACCGACGGCAAGATCACCCTCCAGGAGCTCATTGGCTGGATGGAGGCAGCCTTCCCAAACCGAAAGCCTCAACGAAAAGAAGAATAAGAAAAACGAACTGCATACAAACCGACCGGTTCCGCTGCATCTATTTCTTTGGGAGAAGCGCACTCCTGAATCTTGCCCTGTGCGGCCAACCAGGAAAGCATCTGATGATGTGTTTCTTCAGGAACGTTAATAGAAAAACTCGGCGCAAAGTCGCCCCATTCGCCCAGGAAAAACGTATCATCCAGGTTGTGGCCGTCTCCGACGAGTTCGCCTCCGCATTGCGGGCAAAGCGCACGCTCACGCTTGCTACAATCAATATCATACCCGGAAGCGTATACAGACGCATCGACGAATTCTGTGTATCCGTAGCTTCGGCAGTATTTATGAGGCGGCAAGGGTTTTGTTTCTGTGATCCCCAGGAGGAAAGTAAGAAACGAGTTTGCTCATTTACAAGAAAAAGGCTGGAAATTTCTGATCCGGGCAAAAGACGGAACTGGTGGAATCGCCAGTGGGCTGGATTTGCCGAACACCACGGCTTTTGGCCTTTCCATTACGCTGAATCTGACCAGAAAGCAAAGCAACGAGGTCAAGCAACTGCTGAAAGTAAGAAATTGCTTTAGATTCGTCCCTCACACAAGTAGATTTGATTTTCTCCCCGAACGTTCCAGAAAACACGATCCCGCCGTGTTCTATCCGCTTTCTTTCCGTATTGCGCGCTTCCCTATTACAGAAAACACCTTTGAGACCGTCATTACCAATCTGGATGCCGATGACTTTCCGCCGGTTGAACTGAAAAAGCTCTATTCCATGCGCTGGGGGATTGAAACATCTTTCCGTGAACTGAAATATACCGTCGGTCTCCAGCATTTTCACGCAAAAAAGGTGGAGTTCGTTCACCAGGAAATCTTTGCCCGCCTTACCATGTACAACTTCTATGAATTGATTACCCAATCCGTAGTCATTCAACAGAAAGACAGAAAATATGCCTACAAGGTCAACTTCTCTGCCGCTGTACATATTTGCAGACAATTCTTCCTGCGCGCTCTCCCTCCACCTCGGGTGGAAGCCCTGCTTGCGAAGCATATTTCGCCCATTCGACCCGGTCGGAGTAGGCCTCGTAAGCTCAAGACTAAGCAGCCTTTTGGCTTCCTATATAGAGTAGCATAATTTCTGCTTCTTGTATAGACTTTTTTCGGCAGACGAACTGTCTGCTTATTTGCCATGCCTTTTTTAAAGAAATGAGCACACCGTCTCCGATGTGCTCATTTCTTTGCGTTGCCCGGTCGGGCCCAATGTCACTATCTTAATGACATTGAGCTGGACGACTCCTACTTCGGAGCAAAAATCAAGGGTAAGCGTGGTCGTGCCGCCGGAAACCAGAGTGTGATTGTTTGCGTGTCGAAGGACAGCAAAGACCATCCTCAATTCTTGAAAATGACTGTAGTGCCGAATGTACAGCGGTCTACAGTAGAGC
>CAMKED010000022.1 GCA_946411475.1 uncultured Clostridia bacterium
GCCGATCTCGGTCACGCTGTTTGGGATCGTCACGCTTGTAAGGCCGGTGCAGCTGTAAAACGCAGACTCGCCGATCTCGGTCACGCTGTTTGGGATCGTCACGCTTGTAAGGCCGGTGCAGCTGTAAAACGCAGACTCGCCGATCTCGGTCACGCTGTTTGGGATCGTCACGCTTGTAAGGCCGGTGCAGCTGCAAAACGCAGACTCGCCGATCACGGTCACGCTGTCGGGGATCGTCACGCTTGTGAGTTTGTCGCATGCGCAGAATACAGAAGGACAGAGCTTGGTCACGGTGCTTGGGATCGTCACGCTTGTGAGGCTGCTGCAGCCCTGAAACGCGCCATCGCCGATCACGGTCACGCTGTTTGGGATCGTTACGCTTGCGAGCCCTTGGCAGCAGCTGAACGCAAGCCTGCCGATCTCGGTCACGCTGTCGGGGAGTGTCATGCTTGTAAGATCGATGCAGAAGACGAATGCATTCTCGCCGATTTTGGTCACCGGCTTGCCGTCGTATGAAGCGGGAATGACTACGTCGGTGTCCTTGCAGGCGCCGATCCCTTTCACAGCGTAGGAAGCGCCGTCCTCGTTCAGTTCAAATTTCAGTCCCTCGCTCGACGTTGCCGGGGCTGCCGATCTCGTGCTTTCAGGTTCGGTCATTTTGCTGTCGTTGCTGCACGCCGCAGCAGACAGGAGCATCAGAAAAGCAAGCAACAATGTGACTATTCTCAATACAGTCTGTTTCATAAGCATCCTTCCAAATACAGATATTCACGCTTCGTTTTTCAGAGCGTTTTGAGGATCGCGCGGATCTCGTCCGGTGTGAACTTGTATTCCTTATCGCAGAATTGGCACTCCATTTTGACGTCCTCGTTTGATTCGGCGATTTCGGTCAATTCCTCTTTTCCCAGGCTGATCAGCGCAGCCTCCACGCGCTCGTGGGTGCAGTAGCAGCGGTATTCGACCTCCGTCGGCTCAAAGAATTCGAGCTCCATGCCGCCGGTGACCTTGGTGAGCAGCTCCTGCAAGCTCAGCCCCGCATCCAGCATGGCGGTGACGGAGCCGGCGGCTGCAATGCCGGCCTCCAGCTTGTCGATGATGGTGTCCGGCGCGCCGGGCAGGAGCTGCAGAATAAAGCCGCCCGCTGCCTTGACGCTGTGATCTACATCCACCAGCACACCGAGGCCGCAAGCGGAGGGACACTGCTCGGACTGCACCAGGTAGGTCGTCACGTCGTCGCCGATCTCGCCGGAGACCAGCTCCACGGAGCCGACGTAGGGCTCCTTCATTTGCAGATCGCGGATCACGGTCAGCATGCCGTCGGTGCCGACGGCTGCGCCGACGTCCAGTTTCCCGGCATACTTCTCCAGCAGGGTGATGTGCGGGTTTTGCACGTAGCCGCGGACGTTGCCCTCGGCGTCAGAGACGGCAAGAATGGTGCCGAGCGGGCCGCCGCCCTTGATTTGCAGGGTGACGGAGCCGTTCTCGATCTTCTGCATATTGCCCAGCATCGCACAGGCAGACAAAGTCCGCCCCAGGGCAGCCGTGGCGGTGGGCGTGGTGTCGTGGATGGTGCGGGCACGCTCCACGATGTTTCTGGAATTGATGGCGACAGCCTTGACCCACCCGTCGGTGGTCATGGCGCGCAGAATGGTATCAGACATCATGACGAAGCTCCTTTATGAAATGCAGAATTGAGGCAACAGGCAATAGGCAATAGGGGACGAGGGATGCGGATGGTTCAGGGTTCAGAGCCTGTAGCGCGGGCAATCTGCCCGCCAAGTCTGCACCGGCTTCCCCGTCTGTCATTCTGAATGAAGTGAAGAATCCGTTCCCCCGGCGGCGGTGAAAATGCAAAATGAAAAAATGAGGTATTCTCAAATTGCCATTGGAATGAATTTGAAATAAGGCGGGAGACGCTGTCTGCCAATTCTCAATTCTCACCTCTCAATTGTCACCTGTCACCTGTCAATTGCCCCCAGGGCGCTGCGCCGCGATAAAAATCCGCTGCTCGTCGGGCGCGGGGGCTTCGAGGCGGCGGTCGCCGTAGACGTTTGCATGAACGAAGCCCGCCTCGGTGAGCCACTGGGTCAGCTCCTCGACGCGGTAGGCGTATTCGAGGTGCTCCTCCCGGTTCCGTTCCCAGAGCTTGCCCTGCTTCTGGAAAATGTCCATCCCGTAGGTACAGATCCGGGTCGCTTCGTCGAATTCCGCCCGCCAGAGGCAGAACACCGCGTCGTCCTCGTCCAGGAGGATCTGACCGTCCAGCCCACGGAGCTTGCCCTCGGAGTTGATATCGAAGAGGAACAGGCCGCCGGGCCGAAGCGCCTCGTACACGTGCGCAAAGGCTTCCCGCAGGGCGGCGGGGTCCGTGACGTAGTTGATCCCGTCCAGACAGCAGACCACCAGGTCCACCGCGGCGGGCAGGCGCAGCTTCTCCATCCGCTGCCGGATGAAGTAGGGCGGGTTTTCCAGTTCTGCCGCCTTTTCCGCGGCCTGGGTCAGCATCTCTTCGCTCTGATCCACACCGAGGACGGACAGCCCCTCCTTTGCCAGCAGCAGGGCCATCGAGCCTGTGCCGCAGGCCAGGTCCACCGCAGAAGTCGGCTCCAGGCCGTAAGCCCCCCAGACTCTGCGGTAGAAATCTAAAATCTCCCCATAGGGAACGTCGTTGGTCAGGCGGTCATAGACCGCCGCAAGTGCTTCGTATGCCATGACAGCTCCTCTGTATGAAATTCCATCGCCCGAGGGCGATGGAACGCAAGCTGAATTGAAAATGGAAAGTTGAAAATTGAAAATGGCGGAGTTTTTCAAATTGCCATTTGAAAAAGAAAAAGAAATGGCGAATGCGGAACAACGATTCGTGATCGGTTAAGTATCTGCATCAATTAACGCAATACGCTCCCAACATCTTCCGTTATTTTATTCATCGTTCAAATAGCAATTTGAACGATACCATAACTTTCAACTTTCAATTTTCAACCTTCAACTATTTGCCTCGTACCATTCTGCCGTCCAGGGGCAACGGTGCGGTTATCGCTCGGCATCTGCCTGCGCAGGATCGTCGCAGTGATCGATATGGTGCTGGATTTGGCTCATGATCATGTTCAGCGCAACCAGATTCTTGCCGCCTTCCAGGACGACCAGGTCCGCATTCTTCTTGCTGGGCTCCACGAACTGCTCGTGCATGGGCTTGACGGTGCTCATATACTGATTCAAAACGGATTCAAGGCTCCGGCCGCGCTTGGCCACGTCGCGTTTGATTCGGCGGATCAGGCGCACGTCGGCGTCGGTGTCCACGAAGATTTTGATATCCATCAAGTCGCAGAGCGCCTTGTTTTCAAAGATCAGAATGCCCTCCACGATGATGACGCGCTTGGGATCCACGGTGATGGTCTCCTCGGTGCGGTTGTGAATGGTGTAGTCGTAGACGGGGCACTGAATGGCGTTGCCCTGCTTGAGCTGCTTGAGGTGTTCGATCATCAGATCCGTTTCGAACGCGTCGGGGTGGTCGTAATTGAGCTTGCTGCGCTGCTCGAAGGGAAGATCGTCGTGCGCCCGGTAGTAATTGTCGTGACTGAGGACCGTAATGTTGTCGCCGAAGCCTTCGGTCAGATTCCGCATCAGGGTGGTTTTGCCGCTGCCGGAGCCGCCGGCAATGCCGATGACCAAAATGTTTTCCATACCCGTACCTCCGAATCCGCGCCAATATCAAATTTACACCGACGGAATTGCTCCCGTCGGTGTAAATTTTAGCAGTATTTCCCGGAAAAGTCAATAGCTTATCGCATGCCCTTGTCGTAGGGAATGCCCTCTGCCTTGGGGGCCTTGGAACGCTTGGAGGTAAAGGCCAGAACGATCAGAGAGAAGATGAAGGGCATCATGCGGTAGATTTCCTTTGCCAGGTTCAGAGAGCCGAGGAAGGTGGAGTCTGCGATATCGGCCAGAGATTTGAAGACGGCGAAGAACAGCGCGCAAAACGCGATGCGGATGGGGTGCCACTGACCGAAGATCATAACGGCCAGGGAGAGGAAGCCCATGCCCGCGACGCCCTGCTCAAAGTTCCAGATGCTGACGGAGGGGACCACGTAGGCGAAACCGCCGAGGCCGCCCAGCAGACCGGAGATCAGAACGCCCGCCCAGCGCATCCGATAGACGTTGATGCCGACGGAGGCTGCCGCCTGGGGGTGCTCGCCACAGGCGCGGAGCCGCAGGCCGAACTTGGTCTTGTACATCAGGTAGTAGGAGATGACCAGCAGGGCGATGGCAAGGAAGACGAACACGTTGACCGTGATATCGCCGATCTTGAAGATGAACGGGCCGTTATCATAGGTCAGCTTCGGGGACTGGCCGCCGCCGTGGGTCAGATTGTAGTTCTTGACAAGGACCAGGGCCAGGGCCGTACCCATGAGGTTCAGGGCTGTGCCGCCAATGGTCTGGTCTGCTTTCAGATTGATGGATGCGAAGGCCAGCAGAGCGGAATAGAGAATGCCGGCGGCGCAGGCAATCAGAATGGAAAGCAGCACGATCATCCCGGCGGACATATCCTTGGGGAGCATACACAGGGCCAAAGCGCCGGCCACGGCGCCGATGGTCATGATTCCTTCCAGGGCGATGTTGATAATGCCGGAGTGTTCGGACCACATGCCGCCCATTGCAACCAAAAGCAGGACCGAGCCGTAGAGAAGCGCGTATTTAATCAGAAGGACCAAACCCGTCATTTTTTAACACCTCCCTCTTTCTTGTGGAAAAGGCTGCCGTCAAAGAGCTTGCTGAAGAAACCCTTGAACAGAATGGAGAACGCGCAGAGATAGACGATGATGCCGGAGACCGCGTCGGAGATCTCCTTCGGGAAGATGGACTGCTTCATGGCGTTGCCGCCCACGCTGAGGTGAGAAATGAACACGCCGGAGAAGATGCAGCCGATCGGGTTCAAAGAGGCCAGCAGGGCGACGGAGATGCCGTTGAAGCCCTGACCGGGGAGCGCGGTGGATTCCTGGGGGTTGTATTGCTCGATGCCGGCCAGATAGAACAGACCCGCGCCGAATCCGGCGAGCGCGCCGGCGATCACCATCGACAGGATGATGTTGCGCTTGTCGTTGATGCCGGCATATTTAGCGGCGTTTTTGTTATGGCCGCAGGCTTTCAGCTCATAGCCGAAGGTGGTCTTTTCCAGGATGACGTAGATGATCACAGCGACGATGATGGCGAGGAAGATCGC
Source organism: uncultured Clostridia bacterium (assembly GCA_946411475.1). Classification (GTDB taxonomy): domain Bacteria; phylum Bacillota; class Clostridia; order Oscillospirales; family Oscillospiraceae; genus JAFRPC01. The sequence continues at coordinate 5,219 of CAMKED010000022.1, forward strand.
AATGGTCATGGCGCTGTAATTAAAGGCCTTGGCCATATCCCAGCCGAAGATTTTGGAGGGGATCAGGGACTCTGGGCTCTTGGAGGCGACGGTGTAGGTCTTGGCCTGCTTCAGGAAATACATGGGGCTGTTGCCGCCCTGATACATCAGGGTGTTGGCGCCGTAAAGGCCGATCCAGTTCAGCATGATGCAGGTGATGACCTCGTTGACGTTGAGGTAAGCTTTCAGGATGCCGGGGATCGCGCCCCAGATTGCGCCGAAGAGTGCGGCGACCAGAAGGCAGACCCACCAGGGAAGCTGAAGCACCAAAGCGCAATAGAGGCCGCCGAACGCGCCCAGCACGTACTGGCCGGCTGCGCCGATGTTGAACAGGCCGGTCTTGAAAGCGAAGGCGACGGACAGACCGGTCATAACCAGGGGAGCGGCTTCCGCGATTTCCATACCGAGGGGCTTCATGTGCGCGCCGGTGGCCTCCAGGGCCTCGTTGCCGAAGCTCTTGAAGCCGCCCTTGATGATCGGAAGCAGGCCGTCCTTCCAGGCGTGTTCCGAATTCAGAAGCAACAGGAACAGGTAGCCAAGGACCAGGCCGATCAGAATACAGACCAGCGAGGACAGAACGGAAGAACCTGCTGCCCGGGTCCGCATCATCAGCGGACTGACAGGTTTCTTATTCATCATTTCCCCTCCTTTGCTGACGGTGTATCGCGCTTTGCGCCGGCCATGTACAGGCCGAGTTCCTCAACGGTGACCTTTTTCGGGTCAAATTCGCCGACGATTTCGCCTTCGTACATGACAAGAATGCGGTCGGAGAGGCTCATGACCTCCTCTAACTCCAGAGAGACCAGCAGCACGGCCTTGCCGGCGTCGCGTTCCTTGACGATCTCGGAGTGGATGAACTCAATGGCGCCGACGTCGAGACCGCGGGTGGGCTGCACGGCGACCAGCAACTCGTGATCCTTGTCCATTTCGCGGGCGACGATGACCTTCTGCTGGTTGCCGCCGGACATGGATCTGGCCTTGGTGATGGAGCCCTGACCGGAGCGCACGTCAAACTTCTCGATCAGCCGGTCGGAATAGCTGCGGACGGGACCGAACTTGATGAAGCCGGCCTTCTGGAACTCGGGCTGCCAGTAGCGCTGAAGGACCATATTCTGCTCCACGGTGTAATCCAGCACGAGACCGTGCTTGTGCCGGTCCTCGGGGATGTGGGACATCTTATTGGAGCGTTTGCGGATGGAGGCGTGGGTGATGTCCTCGCCGCAGAGCGTGATCTTTCCGGAGGCCATGTCGTCCAGGCCGGTCAGCGCGTAGACGAACTGGGTCTGACCGTTGCCCTCAATGCCGGCCAGGCAAACGATCTCGCCGCTGCGGACCTGGAAGGATACGTCGGTAACGGCGTTGCCTTTGTGGGTCTTGGCCTTGACGGTGACGCCGGAAACGTCCAGAACCACGTCGCCGGGCTTGGGAGGATCCTTCTCGACTTCGAGCTGCACCGGGCGGCCGACCATCATGGAGGAAAGCTCCTGCACGGTAACGTCCTTGGTGTTGACCGTGCCGATGTACTTGCCCTTTCGCAGGACGGAGCAGCGGTCGGCAACCTCCATGATCTCCGCGAGTTTATGGGAGATAAAGAGAATGGACTTGCCCTCGGCGGCGAGATTCTTCATGATGTGCATGAGCTCTTCGATTTCCTGCGGGGTCAGGACGGCAGTGGGCTCGTCGAAGATCAGGATCTCGTTGTCGCGGTAGAGCATCTTCAGGATCTCGGTACGCTGCTGCATGCCGACGGAAATGTCTTCGATGATGGCGTCCGGGTCAACCTGCAGGCCGTATTTTTCAGACAGGGCAATGACTTTCTTGCGGGCCTCGCTCTTTTGCAGGAATCCGGCGGTGTTCGGCTCGACGCCGAGGATGATGTTGTCGAGCACGGAGAAGCACTCCACCAACTTGAAGTGCTGGTGCACCATGCCGATGTTCAGGGCGTTGGCGTCGTTGGGGTTGTTGATCTTGACGACCTGACCGTTTTTCTTGATGCAGCCTTCCTCCGGCTGATACAAGCCGAACAGGACGCTCATCAAGGTGGACTTTCCTGCGCCGTTTTCACCAAGCAAGGCGTGAATTTCGCCGCGGCGAAGCTGCAGCGTGACGTTGTCATTCGCCTTGATGCCGGGGAAGATCTTGGTGATATTCAGCATTTCGATAATGTAGTCCGATTCCTTTTCCGGTTCTGCCGCATTGGCCGCGGTGCGCTTATCCAGTTCTGCCAAATTCATCACTCCTTCGTTACATTGCAAAACAATGCAATTTACCTTATTATTATAATCTAAGCGGCAAAAATAATAAACAGTTTTTTTACAAAATAATCGAGGCTGATTTGTCAAAAAACAGCACGTTTTTTTGTGCAATTTTACGAAAAGAAAAAACCGGGCCCGAAGGCCCGGTTTTGAATGCAGGATGATTACTGGATGTAGTCGACCTTGATGGCGACGGTGGGAGCGTTCTCGGTGTCGGCGCTGCTGACGCGGGTGCCGTCCTTCAGCTCGTTGTAAACCTTCTGATACTGCTCAACAGTGAAGGTGTTGAAGCGCCAAGCTCTGTCGTTGGTGGGCAGACCGACGTAGTCGCCTTCCTGCAGGGACTTGTTCTGGACCTGGCCGCCGTTCCACTTGCCGTCGGCAAGGTCGGTCAGCGCGGTCACGACGGAGGCGCTCAGGCCCTTCATGGCGGAGGTCACGAAGCGCTCGTCAATGTAGCTCTGGTCAACGTCAACGCCGATGACCTTCTTGTCGTGGTTCTTGGCAGCCTCAAGCGCGGAGGTGTAGATGCCGCCGCCGCAGGCGAAGACGATCTCAGTGCCGTCGGCATACCAGCCGTCCATCTTGGCAGTGATCGCAGCGTCGCCGAAGAACTGGCCGCCGTAGGTGTACTTGATGGAGACCTGATCGGCAATGCCCTTCTCTTCCGCAGCAGCGTTCGCGCCCTGCACGAAGCCGTAGCCATAACGGATAACAGCGGGGACAGCCATGCCGCCCAGGAAGCCGAGCTTGGTGTAGCCGTCAGCAACAGCGGCGTAACCGGCGAGGTAGCCGGCCTGGTCTTCCTGGAAGGTGATGCACAGGGTGTTGGGAGCGGGATCGTAGTAGGTGGTGTAGTCGAGGGTCAGGTCGCCAGCGCCAACGTCGATGGCGATGAAGTTAACGGCGGGATACTGATCCTGAACAGCCAGAACGGCAGCGCCAAAGAGGTAGCCGGGCATCACGATGACGTTGTAGCCGGCGCCGATGGCGGTCTCAATGGTCTCAACGCGAGCGTCGGTGGAGTCAGCGGAGGGCTGGTAGTAGGTGTACTCAACGCCGTTGGCTTCGCAGTACTGCTTGACGCCTTCCCAGGTAGCCTGGTTGAAGGACTCGTCGTCGATGGTGCCCACGTCGGTCACCAGAGCGACCTTCATGCCGCCGTTGACCAGGTCGGGCTCGGTCTTAGCCTGGGTATCTTCGTTGCCCTTGGTCTCGGTCTTGCTCTTGGTCTCAGTCTTGTTGCCAGCAGGAGCTTCGGTCTCTTTCTTGGACTCGGCACAGCCGACGAACAGAGCGGCAACCATGACAACGACCAACAGGAGAGCAATAATCTTCTTCATGTTTTTTCCTCCATATTAATTTGTAAATTTGATGACAGGGCGCATGCCCTCATCGTTACCCGCATTATGTCACATCAAACCCTAAAAATCAAGTGCATCTTCAAAATTTGTGAAAAATAAACAAAAATTTTTAGCTCATATCGGCATTTGAAAAGCTAAATGGCAAGAGCTCTCCCAAGCTGTGTGTTTCGAACGCGCCGTTTTCCTTGGCCAGATACAGAGGAAAATCCAGCCCGCAGAATTCCCGCAGCACCTGGCGGCAGACGCCGCAGGGCGGGAACAGCCCGGTGACAGCTTCGCCGGCGCGGCCTCCGGCCACGGCGAGGCCCGCAAAGTCCCGCTTTCCGTCGTAGACAGCCTTGAAAACGGCAACCCGTTCCGCGCAGATCGTCGGTCCGAAGGCGGCGTTTTCAATGTTGCAGCCCTGGTAGACGGTCCCGTCGGCGCAGAGCAGGGCCGCGCCAACGGCAAAGCCGGAATAGGGAGTGTATGCGTGCTCCCGCGCTTCGAGCGCCAGTTTGACTAACATTTCCGGTGTCATCATTTGAGCATCTCCTCCTTAAAGCTCTCGCCCTTCGTGTCCAGCGGGAGGCCGAAGACGTCGCAGATCGTGGCGGCGATATCGGCGAAGCGGGGGCGGATGCCAAGATTGACAGGCTTGACCTGCTCGCCCAGGATCAGCAGGGGAATGTACTCCCGGGTGTGGTCGGTGGTGGCGAGATAGGCGGGGTCGCAGCCGTGGTCGGCGGTAATCATGACGAGGTCCTCAGGCCCCATCTTTTTCATGAACTCTGCCAGCCAGCCGTCGAACTCCGTCAGGGCGGCGGCGTAACCGTCGATATTCCTGCGGTGGCCGTAGAGCATGTCGAAGTCCACTAAGTTGATAAAACACAGACCGGTAAAGTCCTTGTCGGCATAGGCCATGGTTTTGGACATACCGTCGGTGTTCCCCTTGGTGTAGATGTGCTCGGTGGTGCCCTGCCCCGCAAAGATGTCGAAGATCTTTCCTACGGCGATGGAGGCGAGCCCGGCGTCCTTGAAGCTGTCGAGCATGGTCTTCTGCGGCGGCTCCAGGGAGAAGTCGTGCCGGTTGGCGGTGCGGGTATAATTCCCGTTTCCCGAACCGATGAAGGGACGGGCGATGACCCGGCCCACGCCGTGCTTGCCGCGCAGAATTTTGCGGGCGATACGGCAGTATTCGTAGAGCTGCTCCACGGGGACCACGTCCTCATGGGCGGCGATCTGGAACACGGAGTCGGCGGAGGTGTAGACGATCAGATCCCCGGTCCGCACGTGCTCGTCGCCGAATTCGTTGATGACGGCAGTGCCGGACCAGGGCGCGTTGGCCAGAACGCCGCGGCCGGTGGCCTCGCGGAAGGGCTTCAAAACCTCCTCCGGGAAGCCGTCTGGATAGGTGGGCAGCGGATCGGGGGAGATCACGCCTGCGATCTCCCAGTGACCGATGGTGGTGTCTTTGCCCATGGAGGCCTCAGCCAGCTTACCGTAGGCGCCGCGCGGCTTTTTCACCGGGCCCAGAAAGTCCAGGCCGTCAATGTTGCCGAGACCGGCTGCCCGCATGTTCGGGATATTCAGCAGCTTGGAGCTCGCGCAGGAGCGCAGGGTGTTGACGCCGAAGTCTCCGAATTTTTCCGCATCCGGCAGCTCACCTGCACCGCAACTGTCGAGTACAAACAAAAAAACTCGTTTCATGTTATCATACCTTTCTCTTATCGAGGTAAGAAGTAAGAGGTAAGAAGTAAACGAACGGATCATTCTTACCTCTTACTTCTTACTTTTTACTTTTCGAGCTTGACGGCCGTCTCTAACGCCACCTTCATCATTTGCTCAAACCCGGTCTGGCGCTCGTCGGCGGAGAGGTACTCGTGTCGCACGAGCTGATCGGAGACCGTGCAGATGCACAGGGCGTTTTTGCCCAGCCGGGCCGCGTTCAGATAGAGAGCGGCGGATTCCATTTCAATCGCCATAATTCCCATCTTCTGCCAGTTTTTCTTGGGGTTCAGGGCGTCGGGCACGCCCTCGTCGTCGTCATAGAAGAAATCCGAGGACAAAATGTTGCCCACGTGGTAGACCGCGCCGAGCGCATCCGCGGCCTCGGTGGCGGCGTGGAGCATCTCGTACGAGCAGATGGGGGCGAAAGTACCCATCAGATGGAACTGCGCCTGATAGTTGGAGTCCATGCTCGCGCCCATGGCGATCACAATGTCCTTCAAATTGATGTCCGGCTGGATGGCGCCGGCGGAGCCAATGCGCATGATGTTGCGGACGTTGAAGGCCTCGTAGAGTTCACGGGAATAGATGCCGATGGAGGGCATACCCATGCCGGAGGCCATGACGGAGACCCGGACGCCCTTGTAGCTGCCCGTGTAACCCTGAACGCCGCGGACGTTGTTGACCAGCACGGGGTTTTCCAGGAAGTGCTCTGCGATGTATTTGGCCCGAAGCGGATCGCCGGGCATGAGGACCGTCTGCCCGAAGTCGGCAGGGGTCGCTTTGATATGCGGGGTTGGATAATTCATATAATACACTCCTTTTTCATCAATGTCTGTGCAGCTTGACTTTGGAATGGTTTTGAATGGCCCTCCGCCAGCAGCGGTGGCACATGGCCACGTAGCAGTCGTTGCCGCCGAGCACGACCTGAGCGCCCTCGGTGATCACGTAGCCGTCGCCGTCCACGCGGGCGTTGACCGTGGCCTTGGAGCCGCAGTCGCAGATGGTTTTGATTTCCTGGATCGAATCAGCCAGTTCAAACAGGCGGCGGCTGCCGGGGAAGAGCTTGGTCTGGAAGTCGGACCGCAGTCCGAAGCAGAGAACCGGGACGTTCAGATCGTCCACGATGCGGCGGAGTTGGTCGATCTGCTCCGGGGCAAGGAATTGACACTCGTCCACGATCACCACGTCGGCGTTCCGCTTTTGAAACAGGTCGAAGAGATCGGCGTCCGCGCCCAGAGCTTCCGCCTCCGCTTCCAGCCCGATGCGGGAGCGGACCATGGAGGCGCCGTCGCGCCTGTCGGTGGCGGGCTTGATGAGCCAGACCCGCATGTCGTTTTCCTCATAGTTATACTTTGTAATCAGGGCCTGTGCAGTTTTGGAAGAGCCCATTGCGCCGTATTTAAAATATAGCTTTGCCATTTACGTTCCTCCTGCATCCGAAGACGATACGATTATTATACTATGCTTTTTCTGCCCTTGCAACGAATTTTTGCCGGAATGACGCAAAAAACAGGCCGTAAGGCCTGTTTTTTGTCAGCGTGTCAAAATAATTGAAAGTTGAAAAAGGAAAGTTGAAAGTGATGTATCGTTCAAATTGCCATTTGAACGATGAAGAAAAAGCAGAAAAGGACTGCTGCCATTTTCGGTTCCTGAGACCGCTATTCGCTCGGTAGAACGGAAACGATCTCGTTTTGGCATCTTTCTTTTTCAAATGGCAATTTGAAAAACTCCTACATTTTCAACTCTCAACTTTCAATTTTCAACTCGATCTGCATTGTGCATCGTTTTTTGCCATTCAGACGGATTCCCCGTCCTTGGGAGCGGTGTCGTTGTTCGCAGGGGCCTCCGTTTTTTGGGCCTCCTTCTTTTCCAGCTCGGAGAAGCGGTCGAATATGGATTCGGATTCTGCCTCCGGGATATCCTCACCCTGCATGCAGGCGTTGAACTGCGTCCGGGTCATGGTGTCGTGCGCCAGCAGATACTGTGCAACGGCTTCCAGCTTGTCGTCGTGCTCCTGCAGAATGTGTGCGCACTGGTCGTAGGCCTGATCCACGATCCGGCGTACCTCGTCGTCGATCTTTCCGGCGGTCTGCTCGGAGTAGGGCCGTGTCCGGCCGTAGCTCATGCCCACGAATACCTCGTTGTCGTCGCCGTAGCGGACGGTGCCGAGGGCGTCAGACATGCCGTAGCGCGTGACCATGTCATGGGCGATGGAGGTCGCCTGCTGGATGTCGGCGGATGCGCCGGTAGAGATGTCGTCCATTTTCAGGCTTTCTGCAATCCGGCCGCCCAAAGAAGCAACAATGCTCTCAAACATTTCGGAGCGGCTGGTATCGTCCTGATCTTCCTCCGGCAGGAACATGGTCAGGCCGCCCGTGGGACCGCGGGGGATGATCGTGACCATCTGGACCGGGGCGTGGTGCGGCAGATACCAGGCGGCAACCGCATGCCCGGCTTCGTGATAGGAGGTAAGCCGACGGGTGCGCTCGGAGACCTTGTGACTCTTCTTCTGGGGACCTGCCATGACCTTCAACAGGCCTTCCTCCAAATCCTCCATGAGGATGCAGGGCCGGTTGGCTCTGACTGCCAGCAGGGCAGCCTCGTTGAGCAGGTTTTCCAGATCTGCGCCGGTGAAACCGACGGTTGCCCGCGCAACGATGTGCAGGTCTACGGTGTCCGCCAGCGGCTTGCCCTTGGCATGGACCTTGAGGATAGCTTCGCGGCCGTTGCAGTCGGGCTTGCCGATATAGACCTGGCGGTCAAAGCGGCCCGGACGCAGCAGAGCGGGATCGAGGATGTCCTTCCGGTTGGTGGCGGCCATGACGATAACGCCGGTGTTGCCGGTAAAGCCGTCCATTTCCACCAGAAGCTGGTTCAGAGTCTGCTCGCGTTCGTCGTGTCCGCCGCCGAGGCCTGCGCCTCTGTGACGGCCGACCGCGTCGATCTCGTCGATGAAGATGATGGCGGGCGCCATCTTCTTGGCCTGATCAAAGAGGTCGCGCACGCGGCCTGCGCCGACGCCCACGTAGAGCTCCACGAAGTCAGAGCCGGAGATGGACAGGAACTGCACCTCCGCTTCGCCTGCCACAGCCTTGGCCAGCAGGGTCTTGCCGGTGCCCGGAGGGCCGACCAGCAGCACGCCCTTGGGAACCTTGGCGCCGAGCGCGGTAAATTTGGACGGGTCCTTCAGGAATTCCACGATTTCCTGCAGCTCGGTCTTTTCCTCCTCCGCGCCGGCCACGTCGGCAAAGGTGACGCGTCTGTTGGATTTCCCGATTTTGGCGTTGGCCTTGCTGAACTTCATCGCGCTGCCTGCGCCGCCGCCCATCCGGTTCATGATGACCATCATGACGATAATCACGATGGCGCCCATAATCAGCATCGGGAGCAGACTGGACAACAGCCAGGCGCTCTGGGATTCCGGCAAGACGTCGTATTCCGTCAGCTTCCCTTCCGCCAACTGTTCTGAAATGAGATCGTTGAGGTCGGCATGGAACAGGGAAAAATCGTAAAGACGGTATTTAATGATCTTCTGGCCCTGGAAGGGTTCGCGGAGCTTCATTTCCAGCGTATTGCTCTGGATGCTGAAGGACTCGACCTGTTCCTCCCGGAACAGCGTGATCACGTCGGAGTATTTCATGTCCACAGAGCTGGATGCGTCGTAGAGCTTGTAGATGGCAAACAGCATCAGCAGCATCAGGACCGCGTAAATAATGATCGGCCCCCGACGCGGGACCTGCGGTTTTTGTTGGTTCATTCACTTCTTCCTCTCTGTTCAGGGAAAATGCCCTCCCCTTGCGGGGAAGGTGGCGCATCCGTGACGGATAATCCGATGTCCCGATTACGAATCAAGACAACGGAGCGCGAGATTGTCCGAGATCAATTTTATCATGACAGCTTCTTCTCCGTCGCCTGCGAGCCAGGCCGGGTCCGCACCGACGCCGAATACGGCGATGGGCTTTCCCGCTGCGGTAAGCACCGGAATGCTGTTTCGCAGCCTGGCCGGGAGCTTCCGGTCGATCATCAGGGCCTTGACGGACTTGGTTCCGCCGGAAAGCGTGAGCCGGTCGCCGGAGCGACGGCCGCGGGCACGGAGTTCAAGCGTCGCTATCATATCATACTTTAATGCAAAGGTGGTAAGGTTTTTTTTGCAGTTTTTTAAATTTTTTGTTACGCAGCAGGAAATCCTGCCAAGTCCGTCCGGCAGCTCCGTGTCGCCCGGAATCGAAAGAGGCGTTTCCCGCAGAACGGGCAGCGGTCCCATTTCGGAAAACCCGAGCAGATCGTAGGTCCGCTGCGCGACCCAGCCTCCGGGCAGGGCTGCGGCGGCCGAGGGACCTGCCGTGAGAAGCCGCTCCAGCGCGTCCACGTAGCGCAGAGCGGGATCCTCCAGCCCCAGCTTGGTCAGCATTCCCAGCAGTACGCGCCGCCGGAGCACGGGATCCAATCTCAGCAGCTTTTCGCAGGACCAACCCCTCTCTGCCCGGCATTCCGCCTCGGCCTGCGCAGCCAGGCGGGAGAGAAACGCGTCCTCCTCCCGGAGCAGGGCGGCCGTACGGCCCAAAGTTCGGCTCAGCGAGGGATTCTCTTCGCGCAGCAGCGGCAATACCCGATGCCGCAGGCGGTTGCGGAGACAGTCGTCTTCCGCGTTGGTCCCGTCCTCCACGTGGGGAAGCCCTTCCCGCTGCAGCAGGGCTTCGATTTCCGCTCTGGTACAGCAGAGCAGGGGACGGACGATCCTGTCGCGCCGGATCGGAATGCCTCCCAGTCCCCGCAGGCCGGTTCCCCGGAGCAGATGGAGCAGCATGGTCTCGGCGTTGTCGTCCGCGTTGTGCGCGGTGGCCAGCTTGCCGGGCGCAGTCCGGCACAGATAGTCGTAGCGCAGGACCCGGGCGGCTTCCTCGACGCTCTCGCCGGTTTCTGCTGCGCGTGCGGCAGCGTTTCCGCGGCCCAGAGAGAAGGGGATCTCCCAGTCTGCGCAGAGCTTTGCGCAGAAATCAGCGTCCCGATCTGCCTCCGCGCCGCGCAGCCCGTGATGGAAATGGGCGGCGCGCAGCGTGAGCCCCAGTGTCGGGGCCAGCGTCCGCAGGACCCAGAGCAGAGCAACGGAATCCGCCCCGCCGGAGAGGGCGACGGTCACGTCGTCCCCGGGGGTTATCAGGTCATTATCCCGAAGAAAGCGGAAGACCTTGTCTTCCATTGTATTCTCAATTCTCAATTTTCAATTCTCAACTGTGAATAGTGTCCAGATTGGAGAAGGAGAAGAACTGCGGGCGCCACTGGACCTTGACGGTCCCCGGTTCTCCGTGGCGGTTTTTCGCCACGATGCACTCGCAGACGTTCTGCTCGGCGGTGTTGGGATTGTAATAGTCGTCGCGGTAGAGCATGATGACCTGGTCGGCGTCCTGCTCGATGGCGCCGGATTCGCGCAGATCGGAGAGCAGGGGGCGCTTGTCTGTGCGTCCTTCGGAGGCACGGGAGAGCTGGCTCAGGCAAATCACGGGGACGTTCAGATCCTTCGCCATGATTTTCAGCGCGCGGGAGATCTCCGCCACCACGTTGACGCGGTTTTCCGCGCTGCGGCTGTCCTTGTCGGCCCGGGTCATCAACTGGAGGTAGTCCACGACGATCAGTCCCAGGTTATCCAAACGGCGGCAGAGCGCGTTCATTTCCGTCACGGAGATGGTAGGATTGTCCGAGACCCGGATGTCCGTCTGTGACAGAGCGGAGGACGCGATGGCGATTTTCTCCCAGTCCTCCTGGTCCAGGCGGCCGGTCGTGAGCTTGTTGTTGTCCACGGCGCTCTCGCAGGACAGAAGCCGGGCGGCCAACTGCTCGCGGGACATTTCGAGGGAGAAAAAGGCAACGGTCTTGCGGGTCGCCTTGGCGACGTTGGCCAGGATATTCAGCGCGATGGTGGTCTTGCCCATGCCGGGACGGGCCGCGATGATGATCAGGTCCGACTTGTTCAGACCGTTGATTTTCCGATCCAGATCCCGGAGGCCGGTCGGCGCGCCGGGGATATCGCTGTCGGACTGGGACAACTCGTTGAGGTGACCGAAGAGCTTGACCATGATGGTGCCGATGCGTTCGAGCTCGTCGTCCGCATTGCCCCGGCGCAGGCCAAAGACCTTGCGCTCCGCGCTGTCGAGGATGGAGGAGGCAGTGCCCTCCTCGCGGATCGCCATTTCGTTGATGTCTGTGGCGGTCTTGGACAGCGCGCGCAGCAGCGCCTTGTCGCGGACGATACCGGCGTAGTGCTTGACGTTCGCGGCCGTCGGCGTGATCTCCATGAGCTGCCGCATGTAGCCCGGGGTCGTGGCTTCATCGTAGAAACCGTTTTCCTTGAGCTTTCCCAGCACGGTCACAACGTCGATGGGCAGGGAATAGCTGAACATCCGGTAGACGGTCTCGTAGATCTCCCGGTTCTGGCGCAGGTAGAAGTCTTCGGGCTTGAGGATCCCGACCACGTCGCCGACGCAGCGGCTGTCGATCAGAATCGAACCCAGCACCGCCTGCTCGGCCTCCAGCGACTGGGGAAGCTGACGGGAAGTCAGCTCCGTATAATCCATTGTATCAGGCATTGTGATGCCTCCCTTATTGCTCCTTGACTTCCACCTTCAGCGGCGCGTCGATCCCAAAGCCCAGCTTGGCCTTGACGGTGTACAGGCCCGTGGTCTTGATGGCCTCTTCAATGACGATCTTGCGCTTGTCGAGGTCGATGCTTTCCTGGGCTTTCAGGGCGTCGGAAATCTCCTGACTGGTGACGGAGCCGAACAGACGGCCCGCGCCGCCGCCTTTGGCATAGACGGTCAGGGTCATATCACGCAGCTTTGCGGAAAGCGCGGCGGCCTCCTCGCGGGCGCGCTGCTCCTTTTCCTGCTTGGCCTTGTCGTTCATGCGCATGGTATTGACGTTGTCCGCAGTGGCCTCCTGCGCCAGCTTGCGGGGAAAGAGGAAGTTGCGGGCGTAGCCGTCGGAGACGTTGATCATTTCCCCCTTTTTTCCCTGCCCGCGGACGTCCTGCAGCAAAATCACTTTCATATTCCAAAACTCCTTTCAGTCGTTTTTATCCTTCAAAATAGTGGTCGATTGCATCCGCTAACCGTTCTTTGGCCGCATCCATGGTGACTCCCTTCAACTGCGCGCCGGCTGTGACGGCGTTGCCGCCGCCGCCGAGCGGCTCCAGAATGACCTGGACGTTCACCGCGCCAAGAGAGCGTGCGGAGATAAAGATTGCGTCCCCCTGGTGGAAGAGAACGAAGGAGACGCGGATCCCGTCGATGGACAGGAGCTCGTCGGCGGCCTGACCGGCCAGCGCGCGGGAGACGCCCTCTTCGGCGCAGGAGATTGCCATGTCGTCCCGGTAGACCCGGGCGGATTCAATGATCCGGTAGCGGCGGACTGTTTCGTCGAAGCCGATCCGGGACAGTCGCTTTACGTCTGCCGGGTCCACGCCCTGATAGCGCAGGAACGCGGCGGCCTCGAAGGTCCGGCTGTTGACGCGGACCGTAAAGTTCTTGGTGTCCAGCACGATGCCCGCCATCAGGGCCGTCAGCTCGCAGGGGAGGATGGTCTTGGCGTCCACGGTGTAGGTCAGCAGCTCCGTGACCAGTTCGCTTGCGGAAGAAGCGAAGGGCTCGTGCAAATTCAAAGCGGCGTTGCTGATATAGTCCGCGGCGCGGCGGTGGTGGTCGATTACCGCCACCTGATTCATCGACTCCAGCAGATTCCGGCTTTCCACCTGGTCCGGCCGGTTGGTATCCACCACGATCAGCAGGCTCTTGGCGTCCGCCTGCAGCAGGGCGTCCTGACCGGAAAGAAAGACGTCCTTATATTGGCTGTCAGCCTGGACCATTTCCAGCAGCTTGGGCGCGGAACTGGCGTTCCGGTCCACCACGATGCTGGCCTTTTTGTCGAGACTGCGGCAAAGAGCGACGATGCCGCAGGCCGCGCCGATCACGTCGGCGTCGGCGTTTCGGTGTCCCATCAGGAACACGCGGCTTGCAGGCTGGATCAGCGCGGTGAGTGAAGAGGCCATGACGCGGGATTTGACCTTGCTTCTGCGCTCTGTTTCCACGGAGCGGCCGCCGTAAAAGCTGAAATCGTATTTGTCTTTGATGACGGCCTGATCGCCGCCGCGGGAGAGCGCCATTTCCAGCGCCAGGGAGGCGTACTCGTAATTGTCTTTAAAGCTCTCGCCGTCCTTGCCCACGCCGAAGGAGATGGTAGCGGCGATCCCGTTAGGATTTGTGACCTCGCGTGTGCTGTCCAGCAGGGAGAATTTTCCCTCCGTGATGCGGAAGAGCTCCTTTGCCTCAAAGATAAAGAGGAAGCGGTTGCGTTCGAGCTTTCGCAGCAGGCCGCCGATTTTTTCCGCCCAGGCAGAGATGCGCTCGTTGAGGGCGGCGTTGAGGTTGGAAACCGCGGAGTCGCTGAGGTTGTTGGTCAGCTCGTCATAGTTGTCGATCAGAATGATGGAGACGACCGGCCGCGAACGCAGGAATTCATCGCGGGTGTCAAGCAGCTCCGTGCTGTCGATCCACAAAAGCTGCGCCACAGCTTCCGTGCCGGTATCGTGCTTGGGCAGAAAGCCCAGACAGCGGAAGCGGCGATCCCGGATCTGCAGCTCGTCGGGAGCCTCCTGCTTGCCGGACTGGAGCCAGTCCAGGCGAAAATCGTGGAATACGTCCCGGAGCTGCTCACCCACCCGGGATTCGGCGGTGCTCAGGGCTTTCTGGAACTGGCGGTTGTGCCAGAGAATTTCACCGTCCGACATTCGGACCTCCGCCATAGGCCACGGCGCGGTAGCGGAGACCGTTTTGCTCAGATTGTCCACCGCAGTCTGGACGTTTGCGGCGATGCTTTTTACCCGCAGCCGGGTGACGGCAAGGTCCAGAATCAGTAAAACGATTGCAGCGGCGGCCATCGCGGCGGCCAGCGGATATTGCTGCCGAGCAGCTTCAATGATGCCGAACAGAAGCAATACCGCACAGGATATGTATGCTCCGTTTCGCAAAAGACGTTTGATACTTCGTTCCATATCTTCACCTCTTCTGACGGTGTCCGTCGTTGGTCAGAATTCCGGAATACGGGTGGTAATAATCCCGTATCTTATACTATAACAGATAAATACAAAATATGCTATACAAAAATCAAAAAAAACAGATTTTTGTATAGCATATTGTTGCGCTCTGCCCGAAGCCGGAGCTGCCGTCAGTCCGTCAGCGCCTCGCGGCGGTCGCGGAACAGCAGACTGATGCACCAGATTCCCGCCAGCGCCACGACGCCGTAGATGACGCGGCTGAGCATAGCGCCCTGGCCACCGCCGAGCCAGGCGACGAGATCAAACTGAAACAGGGAGATCAGACCCCAGTTCAGCGCGCCGATGATAACCAAAAGCAATGCCGCAGTGTCCATAACGCAGCCTCCTTTTCAATTTGGGTTGCTGAAAGTATGCCCAAAGGACAGAATTCTATTCATGCACCGATTATTTTCAGAATTTATCGGTGATTTTTACAAGTTGCGGTTGCAAAAGCAGTTTGGATTTGGTATAATTCGCTTACCGAAAAACCTTAAGGAGGATTATCCTGATGAACGCTTTTTTACCCGCTGACATTCTTCTGCCCCGCGACGTCCCCATGGAGAAATGGGCTGTCATCGCCTGCGACCAGTTCACCTCTGATCAGAAATACTGGGACCGCGTCCGCGCCAACGCTGCCGGCAGTGCTTCCACCATCAACCTGATCCTGCCCGAGGCGGAGCTCGGCACCCCGCGCGAGGCGGAGCACACCGCTCTGATCAACAAGACCATGGGCGAGTATCTGAAAAATGACGTGTTTGCCTGCTATCCCCACAGCCTGGTGCTTGTGGAGCGTACGTTGGAGAACGGCTCCGTTCGTCTGGGCCTGATGGGCATGGTCGATCTGGACGCCTACGATTATTCCACCGGTTCCACCTCCGCCATCCGCGCCACCGAGAAGACCGTGGTGGAGCGTATCCCGCCCCGTCAGCGTGTCCGCCGCGACGCGCCCCTGGAGCTGCCCCACATCCTGATGCTGGCCGACGATCATGACAAGGTCCTGATCGAGCCCATTGCCGCGAAGAAGAACCAGCTCAAGAAGCTCTATGACTTTGACCTCATGGAAGACGGCGGCCATATCGTCGGTTATCTTGTCGAAGGCGAAGAGGTCAAGGCCTTTGAGGACCGTCTGACCAACTATACCGCCAACGTGGGCAAGAAGTACGAAGGCCTGCCCGGCGTTCCCATGGTTTTCGCCGTGGGCGACGGCAACCACAGCCTCGCCACCGCCAAGAGCTGCTATGAAGAGCTCAAGGCCAAGAACCCCGGCGTGGATCTGTCCAACCATCCCGCCCGCTTTGCCCTGGTCGAGCTGGAGAACATCCACGATCCCGCCCAGGTGTTTGAGCCCATCCACCGCGTCATTACCAAGACCGATCCCGAGGCCCTGCTGAAGGAGCTGGAGGCGACCTGGTGCGCCGAGGGCGGCTTCCCCGTCAAGTGGTTCATCGGCGACAAGTCCGGCACCGTCTATCTGGACAAGGCCAAGAGCCAGCTCGCGGTCGGCGCGCTGCAGTCCTTCCTGGACAAGTACCTGAAGGAGCATGAAGGCGAGATCGACTATATCCATGACGACGACGCGCTGATCGACCTGGCCAAGCAGGACAAGGCCATCGGCTTCCTGCTGCCCGCCATGGAGAAGAGCCAGCTCTTCCGCGGCGTCATTGCCGACGGCATTCTGCCCAGAAAGACCTTCTCCATGGGCCACGCCCGTGAGAAGCGCTACTATCTGGAAGCCCGCAAGATTAAGTGATCGTTTTGCATGAAACCGCCCCCGGCAAGTTGAACCTGACCCTTGACGTGTTGGGAAAGCGCCCGGACGGCTATCACGACCTGGAGATGGTGATGATCTCCGTCTCTCTCCGGGACAGCCTGACCCTGGAGCTCGGCACGGGCGAACCCTGGTCGGTCACTTGTGACCGACCGGGGATCCCCGCCGGACCGGAGAACCTTTGCTGGAAGGCAGCCCGCGCTTACTGCGATGCTGCCGGGATCGACCCCGACGGCCTGCGGATCCGTGTGGAAAAGCATATCCCCGCCCAGGCGGGTATGGCCGGCGGCAGCAGCGACGCTGCCGCCGTGCTTCGTGCGCTCAATCGGCACTACGGGCGCTTTTCGGAGGAGGAGCTTCGCACGGTCGGGCTCACGGTGGGCAGCGACGTGCCCTACTGCCTTTTCGGCGGCGCAGCCCTGGCCCGCGGCCGGGGCGAACTGCTGACCCGTCTGCCGGATCTGCCCGGCGAGCTGCATTTCGTGCTGGCAAAGCCGGACTTTTCCGTTTCCACCCCGGAGCTGTTCCGCGAGCTTGACGCTGCGGGTGTCAGCGCGCGGCCGGATACGGCGGCGATGGTCTCTGCGATTCAGCGCAGAGACCGAAACGCCATCGGCGCAAACCTGCAAAACGCCTTTGAACCGCTCGTGGCCGCCCGCTATCCCGTCGTGGAGGAGCTGCGGCAGGTCCTGTTGGCGCACGGCGCCGTCGGCGCCCGCCTGACTGGCACCGGTTCCGTGATTTTCGGCGTGTTTTGCAGCAAGTTCCGCGCTTTCTCCGCCGCTTTGGAGATGGAGGAGCTCTGCCCCGAAGTCCACCTTGCCGAGGCCCTCCCCGCTCCGAGTGCAAGTCAAAGCGACAAGTAACAGGTAACAAATACCGAAGCTGTTCATAGGGACAAGCATTGCTTGTCCGCCCGCTTTCCGCCTGCACCATTTTCCGTATAAACAATGCAACTCCCGGGCTGACGCCCGGGAGTTGCAGTTTCTAAGGAGATTATTCTTCCTCGTCCTTCTTGGCTTCGTCGATGATCTTGGCCTGGTTCATCTGCGGGACTTCCTCGTAGCGGACGAACTTCATGCTGTAAGCGCCTCTGCCCTGGGTCATGGAACGCAGGTCAATGGCGTAGGAGCTCATTTCGCCCATGGGGACCTCGGCCTCGATGACGCCGCCGCCCATACCCATGACGCGGCCGCGACGCTTGTTCAGGTCGCCGACGACGTCGCCGGTGTAGGTATCGGGCACGAAGACCTTGAGTTCGGCAATGGGCTCCAGAATGGTGGGACGGGCCAGAGGCAGGCCTTCCTTATAGGCAATGCCGGCCGCAGTCTGGAACGCCATATCGGAGGAGTCGACGGGGTGGGAAGAGCCGAAGTACAGGGTGGCCTTCAGGTTCACCACGGGGTAGCCGGCCAGCACGCCCTTGCCGACGCAGTTGCGCAGACCCTTTTCAACGGAGGGGATGAAGTTCTTCGGCACGCAGCCGCCGACGGTCTCATCGGCGAAGATCATGTCGTCCTGCTCATCCTGATGCTCGAAGCGGATATAGACGTCGCCGAACTGGCCGTGGCCGCCGGACTGCTTCTTGTGGCGACCGTGCTGCTCGACCTTGCCCATGATGGTCTCACGGTAGGCGATCTTGGCGGGACGGAGCTCAGCCTCGACCTTGTACTTGGAGGCGAGCTTGGCGATGATGACGGACAGGTGGATATCGCAGACGCCCGCGATGATCATTTCCTTGGTCTCGGGGTCGTTGCCGTAGGTGAAGGAGGCGTCTTCCTCGTTCAGCTTGACGAGGCCGGCGGCGACCTTATCTTCCTGGCCCTTGGTCTTGGCGTAGATGGCCATGCGGTAGTTGGGCACGTCGTATTCCATGGGCTTGAGGGTCACGACCTTGCCGGCCAGACCCAGGGTGTCGCCGGTGCGGACGGAGGCCAGCTTGGTGAACACGCCGATGTCGCCGCAGCAGACCTTGGCGGTCTTCATGTTGTCCTTGCCGCGGGGGAAGAAGGTGTTGCCGAGCTTCTCGTTGCTGCCGGTGCGGGCGTTGACCACGGTGAGGGTATCTTCGATGTCACCGGAGATGACCTTGAAGTAGGAGTTCTTGCCGTACTGGTCGGACATGGTGTTGAA
>CAMKED010000023.1 GCA_946411475.1 uncultured Clostridia bacterium
AGCTGAACCGCGCCACCTCCCGGACCCAGTCCGCTCTGCTGGAGGCCATGGAGGAAGGTCAGGTCACGGTGGACGGGATCACGCATCCCCTGCCCAAGCCCTTTACCGTCATTGCAACCCAGAACCCCACCGGTGCTGCCGGAACCCAGTTGCTGCCGGACTCCCAGATGGACCGCTTTATGGTGCGTCTTTCCGTCGGCTATCCCAAGATGGCGGACGAGCTGGACATGGTTCTGGCCCGCCAGGGCGGCATCAATCCGCTGGAACAGGTCGAACAGGTCGTGAGCCGTACGGAACTCGCTGCCATGCAGGACGCCGTCAGCCAGATCTACATCAAGGACACCGTGATCAATTACGTGATCTCCCTGATCAATCAAACCCGCGTGAGCCCGCAGATCGAACGCGGCGCCAGCCCCCGTGCGACCCTTGCCGTCGTGGCGATGGCAAAGGCTGCCGCCTATCTGAACGGTCGGGACTACGTGCTGCCTGACGACGTCAAGACTGTCTTTGTCGGCACCGTGGCGCACCGCCTGCTGCTCTCCGCAGACGCCAGAGCACAGGGCACGCACGTAGAGCGGATGCTCACGGCTCTGCTGGACAAGGTCCCGGCCCCTGGAGTGTAAAACCATGGCCATCAACCGTCTGCTATACCTCGGCCTGCTGATTCTGAGCCTGGTATTCTACTTTGCCAGCAACGTCTGGTTTTCTTGGCTGCTGCTGATATTGGTGCTGATCCTGCCGTTCGTGACCCTGCTGGTATCGCTGCCTGCCATGCTATCCTGCCGTCTGGACGCAACCATGGCAGACGTCGTGACACAGGGAGACAACGCCACGCTTCATCTGCGGCTGCATTCCTGGCGCTTTCTGCCCATGCCGGACGTCCAAATCCGCCTCAATCTGCGGACCAGAGACCGGGATCGGGATATGCGCTATCTCAGCCGGCTGTCACGGTCGGATGGCGTTTTGAATCTTCCTACGGAGAACTGCGGCTTCCTGGCGCCGGAATTCCGCCGCGGCCGGGTTTACGACATGCTGGGGCTGATTCGCTTGCCGCTGAAGCTGCCCAAAATCCCCCCGATGGCAATTCTTCCGCAAGACCGTGCGCCCGTCCCCATGCCCCAGCTCGATCAGTTCCTCCATCAGCAGATGAAGCCCAAGCCCGGTGGAGGTTACTCCGAGCAGCACGATCACAGATCCTACCATCCCGGCGATCCGGTCAAGGACATCCATTGGAAGCTTTCTCTGAAAACGGATGAGCTGGTGGTACGGGAGCCGCAGGAGCCCCTGCAGCGGAAAGTCGTTCTTGCAATCGCGACCCCGCACGGTGCGGAGAACCGTTCTGTCAACTACGGCAACTTCCGCTGGATCTCCACCTGGCTGCTGGACCATGACGTGTCGCACTATGCCGTCTGGATGCAGGGAAAGACCATTCGGCTCCGCGAGATTCAAACGTCCGAAGACATGCTTGCCGTCCTGCGTTCCGCCTGTCTGGCGCAGGAGGATACGAGCGAGCTGCCCTGGCCTCTGCCGCTGCATGCGGACCAGATCTGCCCCATCGGCTTGAAAGGGGGGCAGAAATGAAACAACGCAACGATCAATTTCGCCTGCTTGCGGACCTTCTTATGATCATTCCGGGTGTTCTCGGTTCTGTTTTCTGCCTGATCACCGCGTTTGATCTGCCCGTTCCCGGCGCGCTCCCCTGGGTCTCCGTCGGCTCACTGTTTCTGTTCTCCCTGCTTCTCGGCGAGCAGAAGCGGGATAAGACGAATGCGCTGCTGATTCTGGGGGCCCTGCTGATTTTGGGCTTTTTGTACCGCTCTGAGCTGGTTGAGAGCTTCCGCAACCTTTGGGGCGTTCTCTCCTCCACCTTTGCCTTGGGTTACAGCTTTTTCCGGGATCTTGTCCCGGAGGAGCCCGTGGAAATGGAGGCTGTCGGCCCGGCAATTCTTTGCCTTACGGTCCTGGAAGTCTATTTTTGCTGCCTCTCTGTTCGCAGTTGGAGACGAACGGCGCCGATGGCGCTGACCCTGATGATCTGCATCGGCCCCTGCTTCGTTCTGACAGACACGCCGCCGTATACGCTTCCCCTGCTGGCCGCTGTCTTTTCGGTGCTTACGCAGGCTTTCAGCCAGTCTGTTCGCCGCCGCGAGGAAGGAGAATATTTCAAATCCGTCAGCGTTTCGGCTGTGCTTTCCGCTGTGCTTTTGAGTGTGGTGCTGATTTTCTTCCCGCAAAAGGATTTTGTTCCGCCGATTACCTGGGTGCAGCTCTCCAAAACGATCCAAAAATACGGAGATCAGATTGAAAACAGCGGCAACACCCAAGCCGGTCTCAGCGGAAATCAGGAGGCCGTGGACCTTTCCAGCCTTCGCGCGTTGCCAAACCGTCCGATCCCCATTCTCTTTGCCACCTCGTCGGAGGACGCCTATCTGTACCTTCGCGGCGCCAGTTATGCCAATTTTGACGGCACCCACTGGACGCACGGCCCGGAGTACGAGCGTGGTCGCGCAGGCTTGTATCCTTATCTCGGGTGGAATAGCGGCGCAACGCTTTCCATTGAGACTTTGGACCCGGAAGATGTGATCTACACCACCTATCAGATCACCCAGATGCCTGCCGGCGGCACGGTGTTTTCCGACTCCTTCATCCAAAACGGATCGAAGGCCACCCAATATACCATGCACTTCCTGCAGAACGCCGATCCGTTGACCCCCAATACGGACTATGATAAATGGGTCAGAATCTACTGCCTGTCTCTGCCGGAACAGACCCGCACGGGCGTTCTGGATTGGTGGAAGGAGAAGGTGCCTCCCGCGCTTCAAGCTCCCACCGGAGACGATCCGGAATCGATGCAGTATTTTGCCGAATTTGTTGCCTCGCAGGTGTCCCAATGCGCCAGCTACAGCCGCTTGCCTGGCAAGGCGCCGAAAGGCGTGGACTTCTGCACCTGGTTCCTGAACGATGCCGAGAAAGGTTACTGCGTCCACTATGCTTCCTCCTGCACGGCGCTGCTCCGTGCCCTCGGAATCCCGGCCCGATACGTTTCCGGCTATGTCTGCGACGCCAAGGCCAATGAACGGACCCGTGTCACGAACCTTCAGGCGCACGCCTGGGTGGAGGCCTGGATCGGCGGCCGCTGGATCGAGATTGAACCGACGCCGGCAGACGCCACGGAATTCACCGGAATCATTCCGGGCCAGAATACCTCGCCGATTACGGAACCCTCGGAAACCAGAGATCCGGACGCGCCTCCCGATCCGCACCTCAGAGAAACGAATGAAAAACCGGAACCCACGAAGGAATCAAATCCTCGCGGCAACGGTTCGGGCGGCAGCGAGAGCTCCGAGCCGGTCGATCTGACCGTCCTCTGGGTCTTCCTGGCAATCGTCGGCGTGCCTGCCCTGATTCACGCACGGCGGTCTCTGATCATCCGGCTTCGGGGCAAGCGCATTGCCCACGCATCGCCAAACGATCGGGCACATCTCCTGTACCGGCACATGCTTTGGATGGAGAAGCTCGGCGGCGGCAAGATCCCGGAGGAAATGGTCGCCCTGGCCAAAAAGGCGCGCTTCAGCCAGCATTCCCTGACCGACGTCGAGCTGGCCGCGATGGGCCAGGTCTGTGACGAGCAACGCGCTCGCCTGCAAATCTGCGGCTTCTGGAAGCGTCTGTATTACAAGTATATCCTGGCTGTCATTTAATACGATTGTCCAATATCGGATAATCGTACAAACAACGATAAAAGCTCCCATCAAACGATGGGAGCTTTTATCATGGCCGCTATTCTGCGGAAAACTGAAACAGGGTCCGGCTTGTCCACGTCTGACCCGCCCGCAGCGTAACGGGCGGAAAGCTTTGATGGTTCGGCGCGTCCGGGAAGCCTTGGGTTTCCAAGCAAAAGCCGTGTCGCGGACCGTAGACCGCACCGCCCTTGCCGGAAAGGCCCGCTGGAATGTAATTGCCGGTGTAGAACTGGACGCCGGGGCAGTCCGTCCGGACGGTGAGCTTGACCCCGCTGCGGGACGCCCAGACCTCTGCGGCCGGGCGGAGCGCCTCTTCTCCGGCAGTAATCACGTAGTTGTGATCGTAGCCGCCTGCAAGCCGAAGCTGCTCGTTGGCGTCGTCTATGTGATCGCCGATGCGGGCAGGCCTCGTAAGGTCCATCGCGGAGCCGCTGACCGCCCGAATTGTGCCGGTGGGGATGGACTTGTCGTCCGTCGGCGTAAAGCTTTGAGCGTGCAGGCAAATCTGATGGCGCAGGACTGAGCCGCTGCCGTGTCCGTCCAGATTGAAGTAGCTGTGGTTGGTGGGATTGCAAAGCGTATCCCGTTTGCTGACAGCCCGATATGCGACCAGCAGGCCGGAGCCTTCCAGACGATAGGTCACTTCCAGACGCAGATCTCCGGGAATCCCGCCCAGGCCGTCAGGATGGGTGTATTGCAGGGTCACAGCCTCGTCTGACACGGCAACAGTCTCCCAGAGCTTTCGATCCAGACCTGCGACGCCGCTGTGCAGGCAGTTGCCGCGGTCATTTGGCGTCAGCTCCAGCCGTTTTCCGTTCAACAGGCAGGAGGCCCCGCCGATGCGATTGGCCACCGGGCCTACAATTGCACCAAAACAGCTGTCATGGTTGACATAATCTTCAAGCTTGTCAAAACCAAGCACCACGTCAAGGGGCTTTCCGTCCCGATCCGGGACCCAAAGAGCCCGCAGCGTCGCACCGTAGGAGAGAACTTCCGCAGTCAGCCTGTCGTTTTTCAGCCGGATTGTTTCGACCTTTTTCCCATCATATTCTCCAAATATTTCCATGACGTAACCTCGCACTTCGTAACCCAATTGAAAAATGATTGCTTGCGCTACAGTCCGAGAATGCGATCCAATTCCTCAAGATACTCGTCCGTGGTATACCACGCCGTGGCGAAACGGACAATCGTATGCGCCGGGTCGGGGTTGGACCAGAAGCCCACAGGAACTTTTTCCCGGATCATGTTGTAGCGTGCGTTTTCCAGAATGGCAAACTGCTGATTGGTCGGCGTGTCCATATAGCAGGGGATCCCGTGTTTTGCCAGAACCGACTTGAGCCGTTCAGCGGTCTCTACGCCGCGGCGGCCGATCTCAGAATAGAGCCCGTCGGTAAACAGCGCGTCGAACTGGACGCCGCAGAGGCGGCCCTTCGCCATCATGGCGCCGTGTTTTTTGATGAAGTTGCGGAAGTGGGCGGGAGCACCGTGCGGGAAGACCACAGCTTCGCCGCAGAGCGCACCGCACTTGGTGCCGCCGATGTAGAACGCGTCGCAGACGGAGGCGATCAGGGGCAGGTCCACGTCGGTATCCCGGGCCATCAGACCGTAGGCCAGCCGTGCCCCGTCCAGATAGAGCCGCATGTCGAACTCTTTGCAGACTGCCGAAATCGCCGTGAGCTCTTCGCTGGTATAGAGTGTGCCCCATTCGGTGGGGTGGGAGATATAGACCGCGCCGGGATAGATCATGTGCTCCACGTTCTCATCCTTCCACAGCGTGGAGGCCAGCGCGCGAACCTCGCCTGCGTCCAGCTTGCCCTGATGCTCTGGCAGCGCCAGAACCTTGACGCCCAGGGCCTCCGGGGCGCCCGCCTCATGGACGTGGATGTGGCCGGTCTGGGCGGCGATGACGCCCTCCCAGGAATTCAAAACGGAGGCCAGGACCACGGCGTTGGTCTGGGTCCCGCCGCTCAGAAAATGGACCTCGGCTTCGGGGCAGGCGCAGGCGACCCGGATCTTCTGCCGGGCGCTCTCGGAATAGGCGTCCTCGCCGTAGCCGGGCTGGGGGATCAGGTTTGTCTCAATCAGCCGCTGCAAGACTGCAGGGTGCGCGCCGCAGGAATAGTCGTTTTCAAAGGTAATCATTGTGATTCTCCCTATCGCTACAGATTTTCTTCATTATATCCCCGCGGCTATGATTTGTAAATGCCAAATATCCAAATCGAAGCTGCTATTTTCAGAAAAAACTCTTTCATTACGAAAAATGAGAAGCCGCTCTTCACGACTTCTCATTTTCGTTATGGGACTGCTTTGCAGCCCATTGTTATTAGTTGTTGCGAATTACAATCGTCTGGCTCAGCTTGTAGAGCGTGATGGGCTGCTGCTTCCCCTCCGCGTAATAACGGAAACGATAGTTCGTATCTCCGGTGCTGCTGTTGAAGCGCAGGAAATATCCGCCGCTTCCCTTGATCACGGCGTTGCCGTTTGCGTCAATGCTGACCGTGTTGGTTCCGCTCCCATCCAAGCCGTTCTTGGCCTGGGAATGGCCCAGATTCAGGCCGGAAGCGCTGGTGAAGGTTCCATTGCCGTCATAGGTGAAGTAGAAATCCACGTTGGTCGCAGCGATTCCGTTATCCGTAATCTTGATTTCCTTCACGTTATTGCCGGCGTCCAGTTTGTCGGTGAGACTGCCATCCATGGCAACCTGATCCGCCTCGAATACGATCAGATACTGCCCCTCAGTCAGGTCACTGGTGCTCGTGACTTTCGTGTAGTAGACGGTACTATCCGTGCTGTACTGGAGGGTCCAGTCAGACTTGATTTCCGGCGTAATGCCGCCGTTTTTGGTGGTCTGGTCCTTGATGTAGCTGACGAGCAGGGCCCGGACGTTGCCCTCTTTTTCGCCATCGGCCATATCAGTCTTGGTGGAGTAAATGATACGGTCCTCGTCCTCCGGGTAGAAATCATCGCAGAAGTGATCGCGAATCCATTTCGCCACCGGGCATTCGTCATTGCAGCGCTCGCTGTTGATGACCACGGTAAACTTCTGATTGGCTTTGACATCCTCGCCGTTGTAGGTCAAGCCAACCACACGGGAGCCAACGGACTTGGACGCGTCAATGTCATAGTGGAAGCCTGCCCCATAGATCATATCATACTTATCCAAATAGTTGTCAGGAACATAGAGCAGTCCTTCGTCGTCCACCCGGATCAGCGAAGCAGCATATTCAAGCCACTGCTTGAGCTCATCGCCGTTCATCTCAATCTGGACGAGCCACGTCAGATTATTTTCCGGGAAAAGCGGATCGATATTGGTCATGTAGATGTTGCCTTCGGTGAGATAGTTGTCGCCGGAAGGCTTCACCGGAGAGACGATGGACAGCATGGGCGCCACATCATCTTCTGTGGTGCTGGTAGTCGCGGTCCTGTCATAAGCGCTCCAGAGCTGCACAGCATGAATCAGGTCCGTAAAGGCAGTAGGCGCAACCGCAAAATTCGCGGTGGGATAGTCGCCCTTCGCAACACCGATAGGCTGCTCCTGGGGGTTGGGATCTTCGGGGTTCGGATCTTCGGGGTTCGGATCCTCGGGGTTGGGATCCTCGGGGTTCGGATCCTCGGGGTTGGGATCTTCGGGGTTCGGATCCTCGGGGTTCGGATCCTCGGGGTTCGGATCTTCGGGGTTGGGATCTTCGGGGTTCGGATCTTCGGGGTTCGGGTCCTCGGGGTTGGGATTCTCGGGATCGGCTTGCTCCGACCAAGTGACAAACTTGTAGAGGAAGGTCACGACCTCGCCGCGGGTGCATTCTGCGTAGGTGCCAAAGCGATTGTTGCCGACGCCGACGGTAATGCCGTTCGCATAAGCCCAGCGGACAGCGTCGTACCAGTATTCACCCTCGTGGACGTCTGTGAAGATGTTTTCCGCATTTTCCGGATCGGGCTTGCCGGCGGCAGTCCAGAGGAAGGTTACGAACTCGCCGCGGGTGCAGGTCAGGCCGGTGCCAAACAGGCCGCCGCCGATACCGGCCGTGATCTGGGGCTTAGAATTGTAGGCCCAGCGAACGGGATCGGTATAGTATGCGTCGTCGCCGACGTCCGTGAACGGCTGCGTCGCGTCGTCGCCGGGATTGGGTCTGCCTTTAGTCGCCCAGAGGAAGGTCACGACCTGCTCACGGGTGCAGGGCGCGTAGGGAGAGAAGGTGGTGCCGTCACCGGTACCGGCCGTGATCTGAGGATCGTGATTGTAGGCCCAGTAGACGAAGTCGAAGAAGAACTCGTTGTGATCCGTCACGTCCGTGAACATGAACGGCAAAATCTTGATGCGGCCCTCGCCCTTCCAGTTGGAGTAGTTGTGCGCCTTGAAGGCATCGGAGCTCATGTACTCAATAAGGACCTGGTTGTCCACCTTGACCTCGTCGAGCAGCAACTCATCGTTCTTGAACATGTTGAGACCGTCGCCGGATTGCTTCAGCATGTAATTGTGGGAGGCCAGCTTGTACTCGCCGTTGGGGTCAATCGGGGCATAGCTGCCGTCGGCCTGGAGGACCTGGACGTCCTTCACGCGACGCTCCCCGGCGACCTCGACAAACATCTTGCTCTCATCGACCACGACGGAAGAGGGAATGGAGGTATCGATGGTGTATTTCAGACCGGAAACCTGGAGGAAGCCGCCGTTCTCACCGGAGAGATTGCCGTTCTCATCCATCGTCAGATTTCGGGCTGACATTTCCAGGGCATCCAGGATCTGCTGGCCGGTAGTCTTGACCATGCAGGCCATGTTGCCGTAGGGATGGACGGCGATGATCTGCTTGTAGGTCACATCGCCTGCAGCAATATTGGCGCGGACGCCGCCGCCGTTGACGAAGGCGATATCAGCGCCCAAGACCGTCCGGTAGGCGTCGGCGCAGACGTCGCCCAGGTTGGTCTCGCGCATACGGACCATTCTCGTACCCTCGGGATTGGTGAACAGCAGGTCATAGTCTACGTGGGCCACAACGGTATTTTGCAGTTCATTGAACTCGGCCTCAATCTGCTCCAGGAAGGTCTTGGTGTCGGCGTCCACGCCGTCCACCTCTTCCCGGGCAATCAGCTCGGTGTCAACAGCGCCATCCTTGGTGATGGTCAGCTTGCCCACGTTGGCCAGCTTGGTGCCGGTGGAGGACAGGAGAACGGTTTCGCCGTTCTTGTTGGCAACTTCCTGCTTGTCAATGACACTGTGGGAGTGGCCGTCCAGCATGACGTTGATGCCGGTGGTGTTGGAAATGACGTCGGTGGATCGCCAGGGAGCGGACTGCTCATTGGTGCCCAGGTGAGCCAGGGCCACGACGATCGTGGCGCCCTCAGCACGGGCCGCATCGACGGCGGTCTGCACCGCGGTATAGAGCGCTTCGCCGGTCGTATCGTTGCAGAAGGTGTAGAGCCACTCACCGTTCTCGTTCTGGAAGTAAGTCGGGGTAGACTTGACCAGAGATTCCGGGGTGGTAATCCCCACGTAGGCAACCTTCAGACCGTCATAGTCCTTGATAGCATAGCTTGCAAGATCTACTGCATTGGGATTCTCTCCCTCGCCGATGTACTTGAAATTGCAGCTCAGGTAGGTCATGTCGGCCATGTCCACCAGCTTCTTCAACTGGGGCATGGTGTAGTCGAACTCGTGGTTGCCAAAGGTGCCGAAGTCGTAACCCACGTAGTTCATCAGCTTCACCAAGTATTCGCCCTTGGAGATGGTGCCGATGATCTCGCCCTGGATTGCATCGCCGCAGTCGACCAGGGTTACGTTCTTGTTGGTTTCCTGCATGTCTTTTTTGATTTTTGCCAAGCCTGCAATGCCAATGGAGCTGTCACTTTGATCAACGCCGCAATGAACGTCGTTTGTATACAGAACCACAACACCGTCAGCCTTGGGCGTCTCCTCGGCGAAGACCATGGGCATCAGGGACAGAACCATGATCAGCGTCAGAAGAAGCGCGACAATCCGTTTGGAAAGATGTGTCTTCATGATATGCTCTCCTTTTTTCAATAATTCTGAATACCCAATTTCGGATAGTTTCAGTAGTATCATTTTACCACAAATCGTTCCTGTGGGCAAGCAGTTTTCACGTCGTCCCCGGGACAAGTTTGGAGAAAAACACCTCGGATTCTTGTGCATTTCGCCAATGCCCGGCGCGCACGAAAAAGCCGCAGCCCAAACGGGCTGCGGCCGAGATGACGTGCTTACTTTGCGACCTTGTTCTTCAGCGCCTGGCCGGCCTTGAAGGCGGGCGTACGGGTAGCGGGAACGGTCACGGTCTCGCCGGTGCGGGGGTTCTTGGCGGTGCGGGCTTCGCGGTCTCTGGTCTCAAAGGTGCCAAAACCAACGAGCTGGACCTTTTCGCCGGCGGCGAGGGTCTCGGCCACGGTCTCGAGAACGGCGGTAAGCGCCTTCTCAGCGTTCTTCTTGGACAGTTCGGTCTTTTCGGCAATCGCTGCCACGAGTTCAGTCTTGTTCATGGATAAATCCTCTTTCATAAATATTTCTTGTCTCACTTCGCTGCAAATCCCATGGGAAACGCTGCGCGAAGCAGTTTGGCAGGGCTCCGTCGGCGCAGTCGAACGCCGGGCTGCACGTTGCAGGGCAGTCGAGCCGTCCGGATCCCCCTTGTTAGGCTCACTTGGTAAAATCTATCATATTTTGCGCGATTTCGCAAGTAGAAATTCAAAAAAAACTGTGTTTTTTCTAAGTTTTTTCAGGATTTTTTCCGGTTTTTCCACATATTCAGTGAATTCGCAGCAGTTTTGCGATCTTGTCCCCCTTCGGAAGTCGGTCGCAATCGTCCTTCGTGATGATTTTCAACGCTACCACCAGCACCGCGTAGGCCGCGGCAGCCCCAAGAACGGAGACGCCGGTCCGCAGGAGCAGCGGCAGCTTGAGCGCCATACACAGGCTGTTCAGCGCAAAGGCCACAGCGCCCATCGTGATCGAAGCCAGGACCGGTTTTACAACATTTCTCATCAGGTGGGGCGGATCCGGCAGAACCCGGCAGATGGCCACGTAATCCAGAAGCGCGATCAGCATAAAGCAAACTGCCGTACCGACCGGCACGCCGATGATATGAATGTTCGGATTCGCTACCAGAACGAAGCTGATGATCAGCTTGACCATGCCGCCCACCACCATGTGGATCACAGGAAGGAACGCATGGCCGTTGGCCTGCAGGATCGCGTTCATCACCAGGACGGCGGAGTTGAAGAACACGGAGGCGGCCAGGATCCGCATGAGGACGGAAGCAATCTCCAAATAACCCTCCGCCGTATAGCCGCCGAGGAGCTGCATGATGGGTTCCGACAGAACCATCAAGCCAACGGAACAGGGCAAGGCAATCAGGCTCATGATCCGGGTCGCAGACTCCGCGATGGTATTGGCCTGGCGCCCGCGGCGCAGCGTGAGCTGCTCCGTGATGGCCGGAATCGCAGAGATGGCCAGGGGGCCGATGAAGGCAATGGGCAGGTTAAAGATGGTCTGCGCAAAGAAATAAATGCCCTTGTAGTCGTCCGCCAATTGCTCCGGCAGGCCGGCAGGACCCTTGAGCCGGGCCATATAGACGCCCGAATCGATGGTGGTGATGATTTGCAGGCCGGCAGCTCCCAGGGTGATGGGAATGGCAATCGACAGCAGCTTTCGCGCCGTGTCCTTCGCGGATAATACCGTTTCGTCCCGGCACAGTTCCCGCATCCCGGCCACAGTCTTACGGTGCTGCCAAATCATATAGATCCACGCAAACGCGGATCCAAGCGTAACACCGAGAATGGCCAAGCCGGCGGCCTTGGTATGGGTGTCCGTCAGCGCGGCCGCCTCCGGACTGCCCTTGGGCAGCACACTGCCGTCCGGCAGCGCCGTCACCAGTCCCTTGTTTTTTTGCATCCACAGATAGGCCCACGCCAGGCCGAGGCCGATCACCAGCTTGCAGACCGCCTCCAACACCTGGGAGACAGAGGTGGGGACCATGTTGGACTGGCCCTGGAAATAGCCGCGTTCCACCGCGAGAATCCCGATAAACAGCACCGCAGGCGACATGCAGAGGATGGCAAACCAGCTTTGCTCCATGTGCATGAGCGCAGCCAGCCAGCGGCAGAGCAAGGCCATGCCGACGCTGCCCGCTATGCCAAGCGTCAGGAAAATTGCCCGGGAAACCCGATAGATCTGCAAAATCTGCTTTGTCTGTCCCAGAGTCCTGGCCTCAGAAATCATGCGGGACATAGCGGCAGGCAGACCGGTAACGGAAATCATCAGCAAAACGGCGAGGATCTCATAGGCCGTTCCGAAAAAGGCAAACCCGTCGTCACCGAGGATCTGTTTCAGCGGGATCTTGTAGATCGCGCCGATGATCTTTACAACGGCCGTTGCCAGAGCGAGAACTGCGGCTCCGCCGAGAAAGCTTTGCTTTTGATTGGTATTACTGCGTTCCAGAGGCGTTCAATCCTTTCATTCAGCCTTTTCGTCGTCTAAGAATACCTTTGGCATCGCATGCTCCGCCAGCTCGCGGACCACGGCGTCCATATCGATCGTGGGCCATTTTCCGGCGGCATAGAGAATCTTTCCGCGGACCATGGTCATCACGACGTCATGGCCGGAAGCGGCATAGCAGAGTTGGGAGAGGACGTCATGGCAGGGCATAAGATGGGGCTGCGTGAAGTCCAGCAGGATCAGGTCCGCGTCCATGCCGACTTTGAGCATGCCGCATTCCTTTTCCCGTCCCTGCGCCCGCGCGCCGCAGACCGTTGCCATCATCAGCGCCGCCTGGGGCGGAAGGGTCTCGGCGTTTTCGTGGACGTCCTTTGCCATCAGGGAGGCGGCCTTGATCTCCTCAAACAGATCCAGATTGTTGTTGGAAGAAGCGCCGTCCGTTCCGAGGGCGACGTTCATACCGGCCTTGACCATGGCGATGACGTCCGCCTTGCCGGAGGCCAGCTTGAGATTGGACACCGGGCAGTGGACCGCGGTGACCTTCCGCTTCGCCAGAAGCTGCATATCCTCCGGCTCCAGCCAGACACAGTGCGCCGCCTGGGTGCGGGCGGAGAAAACGCGGTGGCAGTCCAGGAGCTGCGCAGGCGTCAGCCCGTACTTCTCCTTGCAGTCCTCATGCTCCTTTTTCGTCTCGGACAGGTGAATCTGCATGCCGAGACCCTCGTTGCAGGCGTACTCGCCCATCGCTTCCCAGAGGCGGTAGTTGGAGGTGTATTCGGCGTGGATGGATGCCTCGACCTTGATCCGTCCGTCGTCATAGCCGTGCCATTTCTCCCGCAGCTCCCGCAGCTCCGCGCAGGCGGGATAGCGCTCGAAATCGAAGTCCTCCGACCAGAGCGTGATCCCGCGGCTGAGGTTGGCCTTGATCCCGCTCTCGGCCACGGCCTCGGCAATCGCGCCGCAGTGGTCGTACATATCCGAGACAGAGGTCGTGCCGAAGCGCAGGCACTCGGCAAGCGACAGCAGCGTCGCCGCCTTGACGGCCCGATCATCCAGCTTCGCTTCCCGGGGGAAGATATAGTCGTAGAGCCAGGTGTGCAGATCGTGGCCGTCCCCGTAGCCGCGCAGCAGGCTCATGGGCAGGTGCGTGTGGCAGTTGATCAAACCGGGCATCAGGACCATGCCCTCTCCGTTAATGATCTGCTTGGGCTTTTCCTGCGGCGCGGTCTTGCCAAGGTAGGAAATCTTCCCGTCGGTCACGCCCAGGAAAGCGGCATAGTAAACGTGCATCGCCTCGTCCATGGTGACAAGGGTGACGTTGGAGAATAAGGTATCCATTGTGCTCCTTTCAGTCGCAATGAAGTATGCCTTGGGGCATATGAAGTATCGCCTGGCGGCGCTATGAAGTATCTTCTTCAAAGATATGAAGTATTCGCTTCGCGCATATGAACCAAACAACGTAGGTGCAGCAGGAAAAGCTTCCCGCTGTGTTAATATGGCGCAGCCATACTTCATAAGCGAAGCGTCTTCATGCGGCACAGCCGTACTTCATATTTGCGCATGCAGATACTTCATTTGCAAAGCTTCCTTACTCCTTCGGCAGGAATTCCTCCCGCAGCAGGGAGCCTTCGGGAACGTATTCGAGATCCAGGGGGTCGAAGGCTTCCAGACCCTCCAGAATGAAGTCAACCAGCTTGGGCTGGGGGTGCTCCTCCAGCTTCAGCAGCATGGGCTCGGCGATGGTGCGGAAGGCCGCGACCTCATAGCCGAGGGAGGTATCGATGGCGTAATGCGCCGTGCTCTTGAAGGGAGAAATGTACTTCCGCTCGCCGAGCCGGACGTTGCGCCACATGCCCAGCGTCTCCTCCGCAGAAGCGCCGCGGAAGTAGAAATCGCGGACGATACGGCGCAGGACGCGCATCCAGACGCGGTCGAAGATCTCCACGTCCTCCTCGTAGACGGAGGACGCCGTGGACACGAACAGGCGGGTGGCCTCGGGGTTCTTGCCGGTCAGCATGGGGTTCAGACCGTGGATGCCCTCGAAGATGACCACCTCGTGGTCGTGGAGCTTGAGGGTGCGGTATTTCTCCGGCACCTGCTCCTGGATCTGGAAGTCAAAATAGGGGACGACGATCTCCCCGCCCTTGTCCAGTGCCTCCAGGTGCTGGTTCAGAAGCGGGATATTCAGTCCCTCCGGCGCCTCCAGATCTGGCTCGCCGTCCTTGGTACGGGGATAGTCCGGCTCCTGCTTGGAGCGATAGTAGTCGTCCAGAGAGATCATGTGGGCAAACACACCGCGCTCCGCCAGCGCCTTCCGCACCCGGGAGGCCGTGGTGGTCTTGCCCGAGGAAGAAGGGCCTGCCAACAGGACGACCCGGCTCTTGCTCAGACGGCTGACGACCGTCTCGGCGGCCGCGTTGACGCGGTTGTCATAGAGCGTGTCGCACTTGGTCACAAAGGCCTTGGGATTGGTGCGAAGCGCAGTATTGATATCATTCAGTTCAATTCTCATAGAAACTGTCTCCTTTTTCTCTTGATCCTATGGGGTAGATTATTTTATTATACCTGTTTTTCCGCTGCTTGTCAATTGCTCCAACAGCGCGGCTTTTTCGGCAAGGACCTCTTCGATCCGCTCGACGTACTGTTTGGGATATTTTGGATTGCACTGCCGTTCCAGACGGTGGTCCGGAAGCAGGCGTTTGCTGACCGCGCCGCCGCCCAGAGCCAGGACGTCGGTGAGCTCCTCCATCATATAGATATTGTACAGGCACAGGTCTCCGTCCCGGCACCAGCCCACGTTTTCCAGGCTGCCGGACATGTATTTCTGCCGGTAAAGATAATAGGGCGCGTAGCCCTTGCCGGAAAGCACGGCGTTGGCGTGCTCCACCATGGTCTCCACCGCCTCCTGCGGCGGCAGCGCTTCCCGTCGGGAGAAAAGCTCCGCTCCCTTTTTCAGGGCAAGCGTGTGGACCGTGACGTTCGAAGGATCCAGGGCCAGGACCCGGTCCAGAGATTGCGCAAAGCTCTCCGGATCGTCGCCCGGCAGGCCGGCGATCAGGTCCATATTGATGCTGGCAAAGCCCGCCGCGACTGCCTGCGCGTAGGCCCGCTCCACGTCCGCAGCCGTATGGGGACGGCCCACGGTCCGCAGCACGGCGTCGTTCATGGTCTGGGGATTGATGCTGACCCGTTTGGCCCCCATGTCGCGGATGACCGCAAGCTTTTCCGGGTCAATGGTATCGGGCCGTCCGGCCTCCACCGTATATTCGATCAGCCGGTCCATGTCGAACTGGCGCCGGAGCGTCTGCATCAGCAGCTCCATCTGTGCGGCAGACAGCGTGGTCGGCGTGCCGCCGCCGATATAGAGAGTACGAAGCGTCAGGCCGGCGCGCCGCATTCCTTCGCCTACGGTTTCGATCTCCCGGAGCAGGCCCTCCAGATAGGGCGTCAGGAGCTTCCCCGCGCTGCCCTCGGTCTGGCTCACGAAGGAGCAATAGCTGCATCGCGTGGGGCAGAAGGGAATGCCGACGTAGACGGACACATCGGAAGGGAGCAAGCGTTTGACCGCCTCCACGGAGGCAAGGCTGGACTGCACGCAGAGCTGCCGCCGCGCCGGCGTGACGAAAAAGCTCTGCTCCAGAAGC
The DNA here is from genome assembly GCA_946411475.1 of uncultured Clostridia bacterium. Taxonomy (GTDB): domain Bacteria; phylum Bacillota; class Clostridia; order Oscillospirales; family Oscillospiraceae; genus JAFRPC01. Next base: position 15,825 of record CAMKED010000023.1, read on the forward strand.
CGGTCGGCGCTCTCCGGCGTGCCGCCTTCCAGCAGGTGGCGCGTGGTCAGCTTGGTGGGGCGGACGCCGGACAGGGCGCCCCAGGGCGGAACAGTCGGAAGCTGCGGCAGGGCGGCCAGATAATAGGCCCGCTGCAACATGCGGCGGCGCAGGGTGTAGCTCTCCTTCGCCAACGGAAGCCGCTGCACGGCGCGTGTCGTCACGCCGTTTCGGGTGATCTTCGCGGTGGCAGTCAGATACTTTTTCCCATAGCTGAGCCGGGAGACTGCCCCGTCGCCCCGGAAGGGCTTTTCGCAGAACTCCATCAGTTCTTCCGGGAACAGACAGAGCTGGAGCTGTTCGAGGGCGTAGCGGTCGGTATGGCCGGAAAGATATAGCTTCATAACAACGGTTCCTCTTTTGATTCCTGCTTCCCGGCTCCCTCTGCGGCGCCGGATAGACTATTTCAATCAGTATAGCATGCAAATCCAGGCATTGCAAGAAAAAATCCCGGTTTACGCTTGCTATTGCCCTGGACTTCGGGTATAATACGGGAAGAATATCCATTAGAAAGGAGATAAACAATGAAGTTTTCCGAAATGAAATACACCCGGCCTGATCCCAGGGCAGTCATCGCCGAAATGCAGGCCTTCACCGAACGGCTCAAAAACGCCAAATGCTACGAAGAAGCCCGCGCCGTCTTCCTGGAAGAGGAGGAATGGAACAAGCAGGTCGATACCATGGCCACGCTGGCTTACATCCGCCACTCCATCGACACGCGGGATCCGTTCTACGACGGCGAAATCGCCTTCTGGGACGAAGTCGGTCCGGAATTGGAGGAGTACAAACAGGAATGGCTTGCCGCTCTGGTAGACTCTCCCTTCCGCAAGGACTTCGAGCAGGCGTACGGCGATCTGCTGTTCGTCAACGCGGAGATCGACCGAAAGACCTTCTCCCCGGAAATTATTTCCGAGCTGCAGAAGGAGAACGAGCTCACCACTGAATACGGCAAGCTGATCGCCTCTGCGCAAATCCCCTTTGAGGGCGGCGTCTACACCCTGTCTCAGATGAGCCCCTTCAAGACCTGCGAGAACGACGAAACGCGTCTGGCCGCCTGGAAAGCCGACGGCAAGTGGTTCAAAGACAATCAGGCCCGACTGGACGCGATTTACGACGAGCTCGTCCACCTGCGGGACGCCATGGGCAGAAAGCTGGGCTTCGACGGCTACACCCAACTGGGCTATTATCGGATGGAGCGCAACTGCTACGCCAAGGAGGACGTGGAGAAGTTCCGTTCCGCCGTGCAGAAGTACCTGGTGCCGGTGGCGGATTCCATCCTGCGCGAGCAGGCGAAACGCCTTGGCAAATCCTATCCTCTGTCCTTTGCGGACACGGCCCTGTCCTTCCGCAGCGGAAACCCCCGTCCCGTCGGCACGGCGGAAGACATTTTGAATCAGGGGCAAAAGTTCTACGACGCCCTCTCCCCGGAAACCAGCGAATTCTACCGTGCGATGCGGGAAAACGAGCTGATGGACGTGCTCTCCACTGAGGGAAAAGAGGGCGGCGGCTACCAGACCGAGCTGCCTCTGTACCAGGTTCCCTTCATCTTCGCCAACTTCAACGGCACGCAGGGCGACGTGGAGGTGGTCACCCACGAGGCGGGCCACGCCTTTGAATACTGGATGAACCGCACCCGGATCCCCACCGAGTATTCCTGCCCCAGCGCGGAGGCCTGCGAGGTCCATTCCATGAGCATGGAGTTCTTCGGCTGGCAAAACGCGGATGGCTTCTTCGGCCCCGACGCGAGAAAGTTCAAATACAGCCACCTGGCGGGCGCCATCACCTTCATTCCCTACGGCACCATGGTGGACCACTTCCAGCACATCGTCTACGAAAATCCGGCGCTGACCCCCGCCCAGCGTCACGCAGAATGGAAGCGGCTGCTCGGGATCTATATGCCCTGGATCAAGCTGGACGGCGAAATTCCCTTCTACGCGGAGGGCGAAGGCTGGCAGCGGCAGTCTCATATCTACGAAAATCCTTTCTATTACATCGACTACTGCCTGGCACAGACAGTCGCCCTGGAAATCTGGGCGATGATCCAGAAGGATCCCAAGGACGCCTGGCAGCACTACATGGCCTACACCAAGCAGGGCGGCAGCCGCACCTTTGTCGATCTGCTGCACAACGCCGGTCTGACCACGCCCTTTGACGATGCCTGCCTGAAGGAAGTCTGCGAGACCGCAACCAAGTGGCTGAATTCCTTCGATCTGACCGGGATCCAATAAGCACGCATCTTTCACCGTGGCCGCCGGAAACAGCGGCCACGATCCATTCTATCCGGAAAGGAGGCGCGAAATGGACCGGCAAAAGCAATATCTTGCCATTGATCTCAAATCCTTCTACGCCTCTGTGGAGTGCGTGGAGCGCGGGCTGGACCCGCTGAACACCGCGCTTGTCGTAGCAGACGCGAGCCGTACCGACAAGACCATCTGCCTGGCGGTCTCGCCCGCGCTCAAAGCCTATGGGCTCCCAGGCCGACCGCGTCTGTTTGAAGTGCGCCGCGCCGTGGAGCAGGCAAACGCCCGCCGCCTGGCTGCATCGCCGGGGCGCGTGTTCACCGGGGGCTCGGCCATGGCGGACGAACTGCTGTCCGATCCCTCGTTAAAGCTGGAGCCCATCATCGCTCCGCCGCAGATGGCGCGCTACATGGATTGCAGTGCGGGGATCTACCAAACCTATTTGCATTACGTCGCGCCGGAGGATATTCACGTCTATTCCATTGACGAGGTCTTTATCGACGTGACGCCATACCTGCAGATCTACGGCTGCACCGCCCACGAGCTGGCGATGCGGATGATCCGGGACGTGCTGGCCCGGACGGGAATCACCGCCACGGCCGGGATCGGCACGAACCTCTATCTCTGCAAAATCGCGATGGACATCGTGGCAAAACGCATGCCCGCGGACAAGGACGGCGTCCGCATTGCGGAGCTGGACGAGCAGCGCTACCGCGAACAGCTCTGGGACCACCGCCCGCTGACAGACTTCTGGCGCGTGGGCCGCGGGATCAGCAAGAAGCTGGAAGCCAACGGGATCCGCACGATGGGCGACATCGCCCGCTGCTCTCTGGGCGGGGAGCGCAACCGTTGGAATGAAGAACTGCTGTTCAAGCTCTTCGGGATCAACGCCGAGCTGCTGATCGATCACGCATGGGGCTATGAGCCCTGCACGATCGCGGACATCAAGGCCTATCGGCCCAGCGAAAACTCTCTCTCCGTGGGGCAGGTGCTCCAACGGCCCTACCGCTTCGAAGAGGCTCGGATCATCGTCCGGGAAATGGCGGATTCCCTGGTGTTGGACCTGGTGCGCAAGGGACTGCTTACGGATCAGCTCGTCCTGGCCGTGGGCTACGACGTGGAAAACCTGACGAATCCGGAGACCCGCGCCGCCTTTCACGGAAAGGTGGAACGCGACGGCTACGGACGCTCCATCCCGCAGGGGGCGCACGGCTCGCAGAATCTCGGCCAACACACCGCCTCCACCCGGCAGATCACCGAGGCTGCCGTGGCGCTCTTTGCCCGGATCGCGGACCCGTCGCTGACGGTACGGCGCATCACCGTTGCGGCAAATCACGTCCGCTTTGCGCAGGAGCTGGCCGCCGAGCCGGAGCAGCTCAGTCTGTTTACGGATTTCGAAGCCGCCGCTGCGCGGGAGGCGGAAGCGAATCGGGAACGCCGTCAGCAGGAGGCGATTCTCTCCATCCGGGAGCGCTTCGGCAAAAACGCGATTTTGAAGGGCACGAACCTGCAAGAGGCCGCTACCGCGCGCGAGAGAAACGAGCAGGTCGGCGGACACAAGGCATAAAAAACTCCGGCCTTGTGACAGAGGCGCATAAGGAAGTATTACCTTGTAGGAATGGTGCAGTCCCTTTTAGGGGGACTGCACTGTTTCTTTTTCGTGGTTTTCAGATGAACTTCGTTCTTTGGTTGCTGTTACGATTGGCTACGATGCTACGACTTTAGAGCGTTCTTTCTCAGCGTGCTCCTTTTCGCATTCCACAATCAGCTTTTCCATGTCTTTTTCCGTAGGAAGGTTGATTATTCCAACGGCGGTAAAGTAGATATCAACCTTTACTCGAATCTTTCCGCTGGAGCGGTCGCTGTTATGCACCTCGATACGCTGAATCAGGGTGTTGACCAGCTCCGGCGTCAGTTTCTTCATCTCTGTGAAGTCCCGGAGGCCTTTCAGCAGCATACGCAGGTCAACGCTTGCCTTATCTGCGTCCCGGAGCTTCTGATCGATCTCGGAGACTTCCGCCTCCAGAGCTTTTTGCTCTGCCTCATAAGTTGCAGACATCTTGGTAAACCGTTCGTCTGAAATCTTTCCCAGGATATTATCTTCATACAGTCTGGAAATAATCCGGTCAATTTCAGTGATCCTGCTGTGTGCGGTAGCCAGACGTTGCCGCATTGCATTGAGTTCGGTTTTCTTCGCTGCCTCCGATTTCCGGGAGATCATGTACAGGAATATTGGCTCATAACAACGGACGAAATCCGCCAGCTCGCCGATTTCCGTCAGGACGATCTGTTCCAGCACCACGTTCCGGATATAGTGGATCTTACAGCTTCCGCGACCGTCCTTGTAGTTCGCGCAGCGGTAGAACTCCTGGTTGGGCTTGAGACTCTTAGCGGCGCAGAAGTGCAGCTTTGCGCCGCAGTCGGGGCAGAACAGCAGCCCGGAGAAAAGGCTCATCCTGCCGGTTTTTGCATTGCGACGCTTATTCTGGCGAAGCTCTTGTACCCGCAGCCAGGTGTTTTCGTCAATGATCGGCTCCTGCATGTTCGGGATGATCTGCCAATCTTCTTCCGGCTTGTATACGGTCTTATGAACCTTATAGCTTACGGTGGTTGATTTGAAATTTACAGCACAGCCGGTGTACTGCCGGTTTGCCAGGATATTCTCTACGGTTGATTCCGCCCAGAGATAGGGATTGGCAGGCATGGAATTCCTCGTTCCTCTGCCAATAGAGTTGAAATACGCCGTCGGCGTCAGCACCTGCTCCCGTTCCAACTGCTTTGCAATTTGCAGCGGCCCCAGCCCGGAAAGGCACAGTGCGAAAATATGGCGGACCACCTCGGCGGCGGGCTCGTCGATATGCCAGATCTCCCGGTTGTCCTTATCCTTTACATAGCCGTAAGGAACCGTGGGGCTGACGCGCTTTCCGTTGGCGGCCTTCATCGCCCAGACAGCCCGGATCTTCTTGCTGGTCTGAGAGGCGTACCATTCGTTGAAAATATTGTGAAAGGGCATCATTTCCGTGCCGGTGCCCGCCAGCGTGTCCACGTTCTCCTGGATCGCAATGAATTTTACGCCCAGGGTTGGATACACGATCTCAAGAAAACGGCCTACCTCCAGGTAGTTCCTGCCGAAGCGGGAGAGGTCCTTTACAATGATCGTACTGACCTTCCCGGTCTCGACCAGTGCCTCCATTTCCTTGAAACCAGGACGTTCAAAAGTGGTGCCGCTGACGCCGTCGTCATAGAAGAACACGGGATGCAGATAGCCGTTCTTCTTTGCGTAGTCCTGTAAAATGGTTCTCTGATTGCTGATGGAGTTACTCTCCATATCCACGCCGTCATCGTCGCTGAGACGGCCATAGAGGGCAGTGATCTTTTCCTCTTGCCCTTGGTTTTGTTTGGTTGCCATGAATTGAATACTCCTTTCCGGCAGCCGGGCATTGTAAGGCATTCTCATCTTACAATACCCGGCCGATCATTTCAAATGTGCGTCAAATCAAATTGTTGTTCGCAAGCAGCAGTTTCCGAAATTGCTCCAGAACGGATTGTCTGCCCTGCAGGTTGAAATGGGTGTGAACCTCATAAATCGTGTTGCCGATGTAGAGGACGTCGGGGGCTTCCGTAATCTCGTCAGGGAGCAAAGAAGCAAACGGCGCTGTCAGCTTTTCATTTGTCTGGATCATGCTTTCCTCCTATCTTGCGTCCCGATTGCGGTCCCGCTGGCGCTTCAGGAGTTCCAGACCTTTCAGAATATCCTGCTCGATATCGGCAGCTGTGTAGTGATCCGGGAAGAATCTGCCAAAGGTCTCCCGTTTCAGGCGGATATGCTCCTGCTGGTTGGGCTTGGGCTCGGCCAGGGTCCTTTCGATCATCCAGCGGTCCAGAGTTCCGGCGTTGCAAGCTTTGTGGAGCCGGACAGCCTGGGCGTAGGACGGCGTGCAGTCGTTTCGTGACATGGCGTCCAGCAGGTCGTATTGGGCCTCGTCCGGAAGGTAGGACAGCTCCACGCCCACGGAGAAAGCAATTTTGCCCTCGTCCATCATGGACAGCAGCTCCGGCAGCAGATTGGTCAGCCGGATATAGCGGAACACCTGATCCCGACTCTCGTTGGAGGCCGCGCCGATCTCTGCCGCCGTGTCCAACCTTGTCGCAACTTGCGACGAAGTGAGATCCGTGCGCCGCCCCTGCCGTTTCAGAGCCTCCATTTTGAGCCGGTAAGCGAATGCCTTTTCGGAGGGCAGTACTCTTTCCCGGTGGAGATTGCTGTCCACCACAAGCACTGCCGCCTCGTCCCGGCTGATGGGATAGACAAAGGCGGGAACCTGTTCGATTCCCGCCAGC
>CAMKED010000024.1 GCA_946411475.1 uncultured Clostridia bacterium
CCTGACGGTCCCAGATGCCGGGGATGGAGGCCGGCTGATCCTTGAAGATCTCCTGCGCGGACCAGACGCCGAAGCGCAGGAAGTCCGCAAGCTCGGCAATGTCGATCTCCGCCTGGAAGACAGTCTTGGACTGGCCCAGCATGGTGGAAGCGTTCAGAACCTTCCGGTAGGGTCCGGTGATCATGTCGGCAGCCTTCAGGAAAATGGCGGAGCGATGCTCCCAGGGCATTTCCTCCCAGGCCTTCTTGGCGGCCAGGGCGGCGTCCACCGCCATGGTCAGCTCCTTCTCGCCGGCCATGCTGCACTCGGCGATCACGTGACCGTGGTCGTGGGGCATGGTGACCTTGAAGGTCTTCTCCGTGAAGATTTCCTTGCCGCCGATGATCAGCGGGATCTTCACGATTTTTGCAGACTGGCGCTTGAGTTCTTCCTTCAGCTCTGCGCGCTCTTTGGACCCGGGCAGATAGCCGCGGAAAGCGTCGTTATCGGGACGGGCAATGGTGAAATAAGCGTTTGGCATAAATCCTCCTTCTTTGACTCACACATCATAGAGTCAAGTCTGCGTTTGTATCGGGATTCTGCGTTACTGTGAAGCGGCTGATGAGGCCTCTTGACCATACAGTAATATATCATAAACGGCCGAAGTTGTCAATCAAGAATGAATAACCATCTAATAGACTGTATATACAGACTGAATACACGAATATACAGACTTTACTTGAATTCTGTGGTCCTTTTCAATGGAGATGCGGCAAAATCCATACCGCAGGTATAAAAATTTTTATTTTAACAGTACGGGTAGTGGGTTCCATTATTCGTTTTTTTGTGCTATGATAGGGCTGTCAAAGGGAGGGAATCGTATGGAGATCAATCTGGCGGGAAACATTCTCGCACTGCGCAGGCAGCACGGCCTGACCCAAGAGCAATTGGCCGAGGTGCTCGGCGTCTCCGTCGGGGCGGTATACAAATGGGAGGCCGGCCTTTCCCTGCCCGAGCTGGATCGGATCGTGGAACTGGCGGATTTCTTTGATACCTCCGTGGACGTTCTGCTCGGGTATCAGATGAAGGACAACAGCCTGGACGCCACGGTGAAGCGCCTGCGGGACTATCGCCGCAGCAAGGATCGGGACGGGCTTGCGGAGGCGGAGAAGGCGCTCAAGAAGTATCCGCACTCCTTTCAGATCGTCAACGAGAGCGCCGCGCTGTACCGCGCGTTTGGTTTTGACAGCGGGGACAAGGCCCTGTTTCAACGCGCACTGGAGCTTCTGGAGCAATCCCGTCTGCTGCTGAGCCAAAACGAGGATCCGCAGATCAGTGAGCAGACGATCTACGGGAGGATCGCGCAAACGTATCTGGGGCTGGGCGAAACGGACAAGGCCATAGAGCTTTGGAAGACCCATAACGCGGACGGGGTGTTCAGCCCCCAGATCGGTCATATTCTGGCCCAAAACGATCAGGTTGAGGAGGCGGAACCGTTTCTGTCGGAGGCCCTGACGAAGCTCCTCTCCAATCTGGTCAACACGATCGTCGGCTATATGAACGTATACATGAAGCGCGGTGATCAAGCTTCTTCCCAGGCGATCCTGAGCTGGGGGGTTGCGCTCCTGCTGGGGCTGCGGGAAGAGGACAAGCCGAACTACTTCGACAGAGTCAGCGCTGTTTTTCTCGCCGCTCTTGCCGGGTCACAGTTCCTGTCAGGGCGGCGTGACGAGGCGCGCGATACCCTGATCAAAGCCAAAGAGCTTGCCGCGTTCTTTGACGCCTCCCCCAGCTATGATGAAAGCGACATCCGCTATATCACCCGCATCGAAGGCGCCAGCGCCCACGATGATATGGGGGCGACAGCGATGGACGGCGTCGCGCGCGTGGTAAACCAATTTGAGAGCGAGGGCCTCACTGCGCTTTGGAAATCGATCAACGAACAGGAGGAGCGACATGGATAAGAAAGAATTGCAGGCACTGCGGCGTCCGTTTGTCAAGGAACTGTTCCGAAAGAACAAATTCAATCTCGTCATGACCGTGCTCGCGGCCTTTCTCTCGAGCGCGTCGAGCCTTGTGGTCTCGTGGCTCATCAAGGAGATCGCCGATCTGATCGCAGGGGAAAGCAGCTTCGACTTATCGACGCTGCTGCTGATCGCCGCAGGCGGCTTTGTGCTGCTGATCGCCGCATGGATACTTGACTGCAGCTTCCTTTCCGCATTCCGGGCCAGGGCAATGCGGCAGTACCGGAAATGCGCCTTTGACCGACTGCTGGAAAAAGGCATTCAGGCTTTCTCGGGCGAGAACAGCGCGCGCTATCTTTCCGCCCTGTCCAACGACGCGAACACCATCGAGCAGGACTACCTCCGGCTTCTGCAAGGAGTGATTCAGGTGGGCATCACCTTCGTCGGTGCGCTGGCGCTGATGCTTTGGTACAGCCCGCTGTTGACGCTGGTCGCAATCGGCTTCTCCCTGCTGCCGATTATCGTTTCCGTGGTGCTCGGCAACAAGGCGGCCGTCGCGGAAAAGGCAGTTTCCGACAAAAAGGAGCGCTACACCGGCATGCTCAAGGACGTGCTCTCTGGCTTTGCAGTGGTCAAGAGCTTTAAGGCGGAGAAGAGCATCTCCGGCATCCATGACGAGAGCAACGACAGCGTGGCCGAGGCCACAGGGACGCGCGAGAAGGTCAAGCTCCACGTTTCTTATGCCTCCAGCATCGCGGGCGGCCTGCTGCAATTTGGCGTGTTCTTCGTCGCAGCGGCGCTGGCAGTGGCCGGCAAGGGCGGCATCACGGCCGGTACGGCGCTCGTCTTCGTGCAGCTTCTGAACTACGTGCTCGCGCCAATCGAGGCCTTTCCAACCTTCTACGCGGGAAGGAAATCCGCGTTCGGACTCATCGATAAGCTCGCGGAGGCACTCAACAAGAATATCCCCGACGAGGGCGAAGCCATTGAGCCGAAGCTCACGGAGGGCATCGAGATCCGGAATCTGAACTTTGCCTATGAGGAGGGCAAGACCGTCCTCCGCGAAGTTGATATGCAGATGCGCTCGGGCGGCTGCTATGCGCTCGTCGGCGGCTCCGGCAGCGGCAAATCGACGATCCTGAACCTGCTGATGGCTTCATCCAACAACTACGGCGGTAAGATCCGTTACGATGGCAAGGAGCTGAAAAACATCTCCGCAAGCTCGCTTTACGATCTCGTTTCCATCATCCAGCAGAACGTGTTCGTGTTCAACAGCACGATTTGGGACAACATCACCATGTTCTCCGACTTCCCCGAAGAAGAGATCGACCGGGCGGTGCGCCTGTCCGGACTGAAAAAGCTGGTCGACGAGAAGGGCGCGGACTATCTCTGCGGCGAAAACGGCTCCGGCCTCTCCGGCGGCGAGCGCCAGCGCATTTCCATTGCCAGAGCGCTGCTGCGCAAGACCCCCGTTCTGTTTGTGGACGAGGCGACGGCCTCCCTCGACGCCGAGACCTCCTTTGAGGTGCTGGACGCGATTTTGAAGCTGGACGGCTACACTCGCGTCATCGTCACGCACGATCTGGATGAGAACATCCTGCGGCGCTGCTCCGGCCTCTACGCGCTGAAAAACGGCGTTGTCGCAGAGCACGGCTCGTTTGACGAGCTGATGGAGCGTAAGGGCTATTTCTACTCGCTGTTCACCGTGTCGCAGGGACAATAAAAAGCTTGAAAACAATTAGAAATATAAGGAGGAAAACAAGCAATGGTTCAATTTCGCAACGGCTTCTATGCCGACGTCCGCGTGGAGGATCGCTTCTGCACCGTGATCTCCTACAAGGACGGAGCCCTGGAGGAGATGAAAAACCCCGTGGAGCGGCAGGCCTTCCTGCGCGTCTACGACGGGAAGCTCTGGTACTACGCCTCCACCACCGACGTGGCGCATCTGCAAAAGACCCTGGACGGGCTCTACGCCGCGGCCACGGAAAACCCCCGCATTTTAGAAGACCCCATCGTGCGCCGCTTTGAGCGCAACCGGGATACGCTGGACAGCTTTGGCGGCTGTTCTGTTCGGGACGTCCCCCTGCGGGACAAGCAGGCACTGCTGCTGGCGTATCTGCCCCTGCTGAACGAGGATGCCTGCGTCAAGCTGGCGCAGGGCATGTATCTGGATCGCAACAGTCAGTTCTGCTTCCAGTCCAGCCTCGGCGCGGACATCCGCTACGTCTACCAGACCTGCGGCCTGGCTTTCTCCTTCTCGATGGCGGAGGGTGAGAAAAAGTTCTCCGGCCACTGGTCGAAGGCCGGAACCCGTTTTGACGAGCTGCAAGGCTTAGAGGAAGCGATCCGCGCGGCGCTGCGGGAGCACGCGGGCTTCCTGCGCGATTCCGTCCAGGCAGAGACAGGCAAGTTCCCGGTCGTCCTGTCCCCCGAAGCGGCAGGTGTTTTTGCCCACGAATCCTTCGGCCATAAGTCCGAATCGGACTTCATGCTCTCCGACGAATCCATGAAGGCAGAGTGGCAGCTCGGCAAGACGGTCGGCTCTCCCATTCTTTCCATCGCGGAATACGGCGGCGTCCCCGGCTCCGGCTTCGTGCCCTACGACGACGAGGGCACCAAGGCACGCAAGAATTACCTGATTAAAAACGGCGTGCTGGCGGGTCGCCTGCACAGCGCGCAGACTGCCGCCGCGCTGGACGAGGGTCTGACCGGCAACGCCCGCGCCAAGGATTGCAGCTTTGAGCCCATCGTCCGCATGACCACCACCTACATTGAGGGCGGCGAACTGGACTTCGATCAACTGCTTGCGCCGATCGAAAAAGGCTATTACATCAAAACCATCCATCACGGCAGCGGCATGAGCACCTTTACCATCGCGCCCTGTCTCGCCTACGAGATCGTAAACGGCAAGCTCGGCCGCCCGGTGCAGATCAGCGTCATCAGCGGCAACGTGTTCGAGACGCTCGGGCTGATCGACGGGCTGACGAAGGACGTGGAGCTACTCTCCTTCGTGACGGGCGGCTGCGGCAAGATGGAGCAATATCCGCTTCCGGTAGGCTTCGGCGGTCCCTGCGTCCGGGTCTCCGCCATGAACGTACAGTGAGGTGAAAGCAATGGAAAAAGAATTTATCAGAGAAACGAAGCGCACGATCACGCTCAACGTGACCGGCGGCAAAATCGACAGCTTCCGGGAAATCGAAAAGACCACCGGAACCGTCCGCGTCTATGAAAACGGCTGCATCGGCATCGCCGGATGCCTCGGCGAGCCGGACGAGGCGGCGCTGACCGAGAAGGCGAAGGAAGCGCTGGCCTTCGGCGTGCCCTATCCCTGCAAGTTAGAGGGAGCGCTGGAGCTGGAGGAAGTGCACGACGCAGAGATCCTCCCGATCGCAGACTTTATCCCCACGATGCAGGACTTTCTGGATCGGCTGGGCGCGCTGTGCCCCAAGTTCGCGTTCTCCAACAAGATCGGCCTGGAATACAGCCGCACGGAGTACCGCAATTCGCTCGGGCGGCGGCTCGTCAGCGCCGGGCGGCAGTTCTACGTCAGCCTGGTCGCGCAAAACCGCGGCTCCGGCAATCTGTTTGACACCTTTTTCGCATGGGACGGCGATTATTTCAACGCTGAGGAGCTGCTGGACGAGTTCAAGAAGGAATATGACGCCTTCTTCCGTCCTGTGACGCTCGAGCCGGGGCGTTATCCCGTGCTCGCCGTGCCCGATCAGTTGCTTTACCGCTTCGGGCGGCACTTCTTGGGCGATTTGTACGCCGCCGGGGCCTCCCTGCTGAGCGGGAAGCTCGGGCAGCCGGTATTCTCGGACAGGCTGAGCGTCAAGGACGACCGCAACCCCGCGACCGCGCAGACGACCTGCTTCTTTGACGCCGAGGGCTGCGTTGCCCCGGACTTCCGGCCCACAGTCGTGGAAAACGGCGTGCTAAAGGGCCTGATGACCACGAAGAAGACCGCGGCGCAGTACGGCCTGCCCGATCTCGGATCTGCGGACGCGGCCTACGACGGCGTGCCGGAACCGGGGTTCCACAAGACCTGGGTGGAACCGACTGCCGAAACCCTGCGGGAGCTCGTGCCGGAAAAGGCCGTGTTTGCCGTCGTTGCCTCCGGCGGCGACGCGACGCCGGAGGGGCACTTCGCCACGCCGGTGCAGATGGCCTATTTGATGGAGAACGGCGAGCTCGTCGGCCGCCTGCCGGAGCTGAATATCAGCGGAGAATTCTTCGAGCTGTTCGGCAAGGATTACCTCGGCACCGTCCACGACGCGCCGCTTCCGGGCACCATTCTGAGTGCGTTCATGATGGACGTAAGCATCTGACAAACACACAACGGAGGCCTGCTGCCCGATTTTGGGCAGCAGGCCTCCGTAATCAATCCGGCAGCTTGCCGGCGCTACGTCGCATCCGGGAGGGCGGCCAGCCAGGCGTCCGCCTCGGCGCGGGTGGAAAAGCGCAGCAGGCGCTTTTCCGGGTACTGTTCCAGCAGGGCCAGCAGCGTCGGGCGGTTCTCGGTTTGGTACTTTCGCACCAATTCCACCAGCTCCGGATCCAGCGCCGCTTCGGTCCACGGCATATCCGGGCGGACGGTGCCGAGCCGCTCGGTGATGCCCTGCATACAGACCTCCTCGCTGAAATCCAGAAGGACGACCGTATCGCAGGCGCGAATCCGAACTTCAACGGTCCGGCTGTAATAGCCGTCCATGATCCAGGCTTCCCCGCGCAGGAGCTCGTCCAGCCGCAGGTCAAATTCTTCCCGCGTAATATGCGTCCGATCCGGCCTCCACCAAATGTTGTCCAGATGGATCAGCGGCAGCTTTGTTTTTTCTTGCAGCTTCCGCGCAAAGGTGCTCTTTCCGCTGCCGGGGCAGCCGAGCACGATTATTTTTTCCCCGATGGGAAGCTCCAAATCTTGTTTCATTCGTTATTCCCCGTCTCCCGGAGCGGCCGTCTGCGTCCGTCCGGGCGCAAAAACCCAGATGGCGGGACGCACGCCGTAGCGCTTGCTGTTCACGGTGCCGGAGTACAGCGGGTTGCCGTTCATCGCGCAGAATGCGGCGCAGGAGCCGTCCACACCGGGCGTCCGGAACCACCAGCAGCAGGTCTTCCAGTCCTCGTGGACGTCTATCCCGTGGGAGAGCGCATAGGGAGTCGGGTAGGTATAGAGCTCGGGCATGCTCGGATTGCAGGAGGCGAAGGCGATCACTTCGTTCAGGGAGAGGATAAAGACGTGATCCTCGCTGTCTTCGCCGCCCTTGGCGCCGGAAGCCTGGTTGCCTACGTTTTGCAGCACGGTCAGGGGAATCAGCGCCTGCTCGCTTTGGGTAAAGGCGCCGCGATAGAACGTCTCGTTCAGCCAAGTCCGCAAGCTGCATTCCGCCCAGGTGATGTTCTCTTTTTTCTCATGGTAAGGCACCTGATCCAGAACCAGGTCGGACCAAAGCAGGACCCGACCGTCGTCTTCGGCCAGCACGATCCAGGTGATTGGTTCCGGTCCGTTTTCCGGATCTCCGTCCTGCTCCCAGGTGCCAAAGTTTACATAATCTCCAAGCTTTGCGGTTTCAATCTGTTTGGTAAAGCTGTCGTCCGGCTGCAGGGAGCAGGCCAACTCGCTTGCCCGCTCTTTGGCATCCTGATAGTCCCACAGGACGGCAAAGCGATCAATGGCTTCCGCGACGTTTCCCTGTTCCAGGGCCTCCTCCGCCCGGGTATAAGCCTCTTGATTGCGCCGTTCGGGGAGAATCTTATTTTTCAGCAGCCAAACCGTGCCGCCTGCCACCAGCAGAACAGCCGCCAGCGGGATCAGAATGCGCCGGCGTAATTTTACTTTTTTTGCCCATGCCTCGGGATCTACGTGTGCGCGCGCCATAAATGACGTCTCCTTTCAAACTCTTCTCTTCTGCTCTAACACCGGAGCGGGTCAGATTCGGACAAGCTTCTGAACATAATTTTACGAAATTCCGAACGGCCTTCCGGCTCGGTCGGCTTTATCATACGCCGAATTGGGGGCAAAGTCTACCGCAAAAACTGCAAATAAACAGCTTTGATTTTGCACTTTCTGCAAAAAACGCCACTGTATGAATACGGTGGCGTTTTGAAGCATCCTCTTATGAGTTCCGCTGGATCGCGGCCCGGTACGCTTCCTGGTCGATCTCACCGTTTGCGATCTTCTTCTCCGCCCAAAGCTGCAGGGTTTCCACGGTGACGGAAATCTGTTCCAGTTCATTTTGAATGCTGATAAAGTCTTTGATCTCGTCCGCCTCGATCCGTCCGTCCGCCGTGATCTCGATCAGGCGTTCCTGCCGGCCCTTGACAGAGTTCAGCGAAGCAAGCATTTCCAGCACGATCTGCGGGAGTTCCTTTTCCCGGACCTCCGGGACGTAACGCTTGCCGATCTCACACTCATGCGCGCAGTAGTAGTTGCAGAGCTGCGGATCGTGATATTTTTCCGCCATCGTGAGCACTTCGCCCGGATACGCGGTATACTTGCCCGATTCGATCCGCTCGATTCGTTCCGGCTGGATCGTTTCCAGCAGCTCGCTGGCCTTTTCTCTGCTCAGGCCAAGCTCTTCTCTGCGGGCCTGATAAACGGACTTTTGGGACTTACTCGTGGTTCTCGGCATGGTCCGGCCTCCATCCTGTAGGGTGATTCTTTCTTCACTTCACACAAGTACACGTGAAATCACAAGAACTGTTCTATTATACACCGATGAAAAACCCGTGTCAATGTCGGAGGTCGAAAAAGCGACTGTTTTTTTCAATCAGCCGTTTTTTGTTGGAAATGCAGCGATTACTTTCAAAATATGCAAATAGTAGTTGCTTTTTTCGACAGAATCTCATATACTGGACGAAGCGGCGGGATCCCGCTGCATGATAACGAACGAAACATTGGAGTGAACTATTCTATGAAAATCAAAGCAGTCGTTCTGGCCGCAGGAAAAGGGACTCGCATGATGTCCGAAGCAAACAACCTTCCCAAGGTTTTGCGCCAGGCCTGCGGCAAGCCCCTGCTGCACTACGTTCTGAACGCGTTGGATTTCATTCCCGCCGAGGAAACCGTTCTGGTCGGCGGCTATATGCGCGAGTTGGTCTTCGAGGCGTTCCCGGCCTATCCCCACGCAGTTCAGGATCCCCAACTCGGCACCGGCCACGCGGTTATGTGCGCCCGCGAGCATCTGAAGGACTTTGACGGCACTGTCCTGGTCTGCTACGGCGACATGCCGCTGTTGAAGAAAGATATCTATCAGGGCTTGCTGAACTTCCACGCGGAGAACGGCGCGGCCTGCACCATGCTCTCCGGCACCTGCGAGGAGTATCTGCCCTATGGCCGTGTCCTCCGCGATGAAAACGGCGACTTCCTCCGTATCGTGGAGGACCGGGACTGCACGCCCGAGCAAAAGGCCATCCGCGAGCTCAACGTGGGCATCTACGCCTTTGACTGCAAGGCGCTGCTCGCCAGCCTGGACGAGATCAAGGACAACAACGCCCAGCATGAGTACTACCTCACCGACGTGCCCGCCATCCTCCGCAGCCACGGTCAGCGCGTGGCCGTCTACACTGCGGAGCTCAACGAGCAGATCCTGGGCGTCAATACCCCGGAGCAGTTGGCATTGACGGAGAAGTATTTGCAACAATAGGCAACAGGCAATAGGAGACACGGATTCGCTCCGCTCAGAATGACAGTGACGGACGGTTCCCGATTTGGGAGCCGCCCGTGCTTTGTTTATTGGAGCTATCGATTCAGTTACCCCTTCCCCTCGTAAGGCAGCCAGAGCTCTGGCCGCCGGAAACACGTCAAATCGGAGGGTAGGGCGGCCTGAGGTCAGGCCGCCCTACGGAGTGACTGACAGATACTATTGGAGAATCCTTTCCCGGTAGGCGTCGTCCTTTCGTCCTTCATTCAGGTCCGTCATAACGTGCAGCAGACGATTGAAATCAATACCGGAGACGGTCTTGTCCCGGTAGAGGTCCGTTCTTGCCAGGAAGTAGTCCGTTTCCTTGATCTGCTCCACGACGGACTGGATCAGCGCCCAAGCCTCCCGCTGTTCCGGGGAGGCCGTCCCGTCCTCCACAAGATCCGAGAGCTGCACGTAGTCCGCGTAACCCTCGCCGGTCCGGTAGAGCACGTCGATAAACAGCTCGTCCACGCAGCCGGAGGACATGAGGAAGCCGATCTGGAAGCGATAGCCGTCCGTCCATTCCGGCTCCACCAGAACGTCCACAGGCTGATGCTCCCAGTAGTTCAGATCCGTCCGTTCCTCGTGGGCCTCGCTGGTCAGCGCCTCCCGCATCAGCCCGAAGAACAGCTCCTTGTCGATCGTTTCAAATTCGTAATCCGCCGGGTCCAGGGCCAGCAGGTCCTCGGGCTCCTTGTCGTTGGTCAGAATGGCCGCAATCTTCTCCGCATCTCGCCGCTGCGCCGCAGAGCCCTCCCCCCAGTTCAGACGCCCCGGGACATACAGGCTTGCATTGTCTCCGCTTCCCGCCGGATTTCGGAGATACTCGTCGTACTGCTGCACCTTCGGGTTCGGGTCGTCTTGCTCATGCCATTCTACCATGCGATAGGCGTCGTCGAAGCGATAGCGCAGGTTGACGCCGAAGAAATTGTAGCGGCACAGATTGCTGTCATCCCCGTCCTTGTTCGTGTACTGGACAAAGGAAAACACCCAGCCGTCGTCCATCGTCCTTCTTGCGGTCTTCGTCTGCCAGGCCATATTAAAGCCGCCCGGGTTGTGCAGCTCCGTGGCTGGAACCTTTGCAGGGATCAAATTGCTTCCCGCATAGACGGCAGAGACCAGCAGCGCAACCACGGCTGCCGCTATGGCAATCCGGCGCAGGGGACGCATTGCTTTGGGCTTTGCAGCGGCAGTCTCCCTGGCATCGTCCAACAGTTGGGGTCTGGTTTCAGACAGTGCTTGTAAAATAGATTCGGGTCTCATAGCAATTCCTCCTGTTCTAAAAATGCTTTCAGCTTTTTTCGGGTCCGGAACAGCAGAACCGAGGCGTGCGCCTTGCTCAGACCCTTGGCGGCGGCCAGCTTGTCCAGATCCTCCATGTCGTAGTAGCGCCGGAGGAAGAGCTCCCGCTCCCGCCGGGGCAGGGAGTCCAAAAAGACGTTGATCCGTTCCGCCAGCAGGCGGGCCGCGACGGCTTCTTCCACGTCGTCCTTGCTTGAGGCGCAGTATTCCAGCTCCTCAAACACCTCGTTCACCGTGCCGCCGCCCCGTTTTTGGCGGCGCTCATCCCGCAGGCGATTCAACGCCGCGTTGCGGACCAGGGCGGTAAAGTAATGGCCGAGGGACTCGGGCCGCTTGGGCGGGACCGTTTCCCAGACCGCCATCAGCCCGTCCTGGAGGCATTCCTCCGCGTCCTCCTCCGAGCCGGTGATCCGCCGGGCAAGCGCCAGGGCGGGTCGTCCCCAGGTCTCGCGGATGGAGGCCAGGGCCGCGTCGTCCCGTGCCAGCAGGCGGGCCTGCATTTCTTCTTCGTTCATTCGTTGCTGCTCCCTTGTGTTGTGTTCCGGAAGGCCTTCTGTTTGTATAGACACCGTTCAGCGCCGATAATTACAGCCCGCCCGAAAGATCGGGCGGGCTGCTGTTTTATTTGTTGTTCAGTCCTGTTTCATCCCAGTTAAGCTTAAAACGGAATATCTGTTACCGTCGTACGCTTAAGAGCATTGTCTTATACAGGAAGGTCATGATCTGTGCACGGGTGCAGGTATCGTTGACGCCGAACAGACCGTTGCCGATTCCGACGGTGAGCCCGTTCTCATACGCCCAGAGGACCGCATCATGGTAATATACACCTTCATCGGGCAGGTCTGTAAACGGGTTCTCTGTCGTCTGGGGAATCTGCCTGCCCATCGCTGCCCAGAGGAAGGTCATCGCCTCCGCGCGGGTGCAGACGCTTCCGACGCCGAATTTGCCGTTTCCGATGCCGGCCGTGATCTGACGCTCCTCTGCCCAGATAACTGCCCGGTAGAAGTAATCGTCAGGAGCCACGTCGGAGAAACTGCATTCCGTCGCATAGGGCTCCGGCGAACCACTGGCCTTCCACAGTAAGGTTACGATCTGCTCACGGGTGCATCCATCGTGCGAACCGAAGCGGCCGCCGCCAACGCCGACCGTCATGTGGTTCGCTACCGCCCACATGACAGGGACGAAGAAGTAGTCGTCCTCGGCGACGTCTGCAAACGGGTTATTCGCCTGTTCGGAGACAAAAAGGAACTCATTCTCGTTTGCGTAGGTCTCCGCCTCGGAGCCCTTGATGCCGTAGACAGTGAAGCCTTTGACCTTTTTCAGTTCGTCCGTCTCTTCGTCTTCATAATAACCAAAGCAATCATAGCCGAACATACACAGCGTCACGGGGATCTTCACGGAAGTCATACCGGTGCTTACAAAGGCCAACGCGCCAACTGACTGCAATTCGCTCGGAAGCTGAACCTCAGTCAAAGCGGTGCAGCCAAAAAAGGCCGCCATATCAATTTGCATCAGGCTCTCCGGGAAGCTGACGCTGCTCAGGCCGGTGCAGCCGTTGAATGCGTTGTCGTAAATCGCATCCACGCCGTTCGAAACGGTGATTGCAGTCAGGCCGGTGCAGCCAAAGAAGGCATAGCTGCCGATGCTCTTCAGGCCGTCCGGAAACTCAACCGCAATAATCATTTCGCGGAAGGCGGTCCAGGGGGCCTCCTGTTTTTCGTCGTACCAATCCATCTCGCCGCTGCCGGAGATGGTCAGAATATTGGTTTCCTCGTCAAAGCTCCAGGTCAGGTTGTCGCCGTCCATACCGCATGTACCGGAGGTGGGATAGCCATCCACGGGAACGAAGCGGAGGGAGTTGCTGTCCGCGTAGCTTTGCGCCTCGGAGCCCCAGGTACCGTAGATTGTGAAGTTTTCCACGGCGGAAATCGGTTGGGTCTCCGAATCCTGTGTCATACCAAACGCATAGCTTCCGATTTTGGTCACGGAAGCCGGAATCGTCACGGAGCTCAGCGCAGGGCAGCAAAAGAAAGCTTCATAGTTGACTTCTTCCAGCCCATCAGCGAATGTGACTTCGGACAGGCTGCTGCAATTGCAAAACGCTGCATCGCCAATTATTTTCAGGCCGGTCTGGAAGCTGACGTTCGTCAGTGAAGCGCAGGAGGAGAATGCGAAATTGCCGATCCTTGTCAGGTTTTCCGGTAAAACAGCGCTCGTCAGGCCGTTGCAGCCTTCAAATGCATTGTTCTCAATAACGGTCAAGGTTTTCGGAAAGTTCACTGCGGTCAGGGCTGCGCAGCCGTGGAACGAATCGTTTCCAACGCAAGTCAAACCCTCCTGGAGAATCACGCTCGTCAGGCTTTTACACGAATGGAATGTATCCGATTGCAGTTCTTTCAGGCCGGCGGGAAGCTTCACGTTCTTCAGGCCGGTGCAGTTTTGGAACGCAGACGCGCCGATGGATTCCACCCCGTCAGGCAGCGTAATCGTTTCCAGCGCCGCGCAATCGCAGAATGCGCCGCTTCCGATGCTCTTCAGGCTGTTCGGAAGGACAACGTCCGTCAGATTGAAGCAGGCATAGAACGCAGCACGTCCGATATGGGTCACACCGTCAGAAAGCGAAACCGCAGTAATGGTTTCAAAATGACCCTTCCACGGATAAGTGAACTCTTCATAGTCTGCCATCGCGCCGTTGCCGGAGATGGTCAGCACGCCTGTTTCAGTGTTCATGCTCCAAGTCAGGTTATCTCCTTCCGCACCGCAGTTTCCAGATGTCGGAATCACTTCCCCGATCACGAAAAACGGAAAAACATTGTTTTCAGCGTAGATCTGCGCTCTGGAGCTTAATACGCCGTAGATTTTGAGGTTCTTGACTTTTTGTGCGTTGCCTTCTTCATCGAAATAATAGCCAAAGGCTTTGATCCCAATCTGCGTCAGACTGTCCGCAATCTGAACGGTGGTCAAAGCAGTGCAGTCAACAAAAGCTTGCTCTGCGATCATCCACAGGCCATCCGGAACAAAAAGCTCCGTCAGACCGGTGCAGCCGGAAAAAGCCTGATAATCGATTTCGATCAGGTCTTCCGGAAGGGCAAGCTCCGTCAGACCGGTGCAGCCGGAGAACGCCTGATTTCTAACGTATTGCAGGCCCTCCGGCAGGACAAGGTTCTTCAGTTTGACGCAATCCTTGAACGCTTGATTGCCGATACTCGTTAATCCGTCGGGGAACATCACCGCCGTGATCACTTCACGGTATTCGCCCCACGGAGCTTCCATAAAATCGTAATTGTACATATCGCCGCTGCCTTCGACGGTCAGCAAGCCTGTAGCGGTGTTCAGCGTCCAGGTCAGTTCACTTCCGCAACTGCCCGAAACGGTGGTATCCGGATCGGGAGGATTCGTTTCAGAAAGCGAGACGAAAGAAAAGCTATTATTCGTCGCGTAGGTCTGCGCGGCGGTATTCGGATAGCCATAGATGGTAAAGCCGGACACTTTGGCAAGATTTCCGCCGTCATCATACCAATACCCAAACGCGCAGTTTCCGATTTTCGTTACGCTGGCAGGAATCGTAACTTTTTTCAGGGCGCTGCAACTGATAAACGCATTTTCATTGACAGTTTTCAGGCCTTCTGAAAACTCCACGCTCGTCAGGGACGAACAGCTTCCGAAGGCTCCGATTCCGATTTCCGTCAGGCTCTTCGGAAGGGAAACGCTGCTCAAAGCGGTGCAGCCCGAGAACGCGGCCCAGTCAATCAAGGTCACGCCCTCCGGGACAGTCAGTTCTGTCAGGGAAGAGCATCCAGTAAACGCGTATGCGCCAACGCTTGTCATGGTGCTCGGAAAGCTGATTTCTTTTATCATCATGCGATAATCGTACCACGGCGCAGCTTGTCCATTATACGGATCATAGTACCCCATCGCACCGCTGCCCTCGATGGACAGCAATCCACTTTCCGTATCCAGCGTCCAGGTCAGATTATCGCCATCCTCGCCGCAGTTGCCGGAGAGCGTCTCGGCGTGGACGTTCAGGCTCACCTGGGGCAGCAGCGAGCAGATCAGTGCAAAGCAGAGTGCCAGTGCCGCCAGTTTCTTCCTTTTTTTCAAGTTGTTTCCTTCTTTCTTTCAAAGATATGTGAAGCAGCAGCCGCGCAGAGGACGGCAGCTCCATGCCACAGAACGATTATATCTCCGCCGGGGATTCGAAGCAACGTCAATAACTGCAAAAAAGCGGGCAGGTTTTTTACAATTACTGCAAATTATCCCGCGCATCATATCACATAATCCAATAAATTGCAAGTGAAGAACATGTAAAATTTTTTTATTGTAAAAACGGTCGGCAGGTATTTGGGGTGGCAAAAGAAAACGGACGGCAAAGCACCGTCCGTTCAGTTTCTTTTATGATGCATTCCTCGTCCACAGACGGCAGCTCCGGCCCTACACAGCGGTCAGGATATGCGCGTTCCGCAGGGCTGCGTCGCTGATCTGATCGTTGACAGAGTAGGCGTGCTTCTCGAGGTCTCCGCAGACGGCCTCGGTGAGACGCTGATTCTGCAAGGCGGTAATGACGGCGGAGGACAGGTTCTCGATCATGTCCTGCTTGGCCTGCGCCATGGTCTTGCCGTTGTCGGTGGTCAGAAGCAGCTCCAGGGTCTCCGCCTCGCTCCCCAGCAGGGGCAGCGCACGCAGGGCGCGGAACTGCCATTTGTAATAAGGAAGATATCGCTCATTCAGCAGGAAAAACACAGCGATGGCGTGCCGGACGAATTCTCCGACGGCAAGCTGGGCCGCGGCGGGTTCTCCGTGGGCAATACAGCGAGGGTAGTTATACTGCCCCGCCTGGGCCATCCCCAGCAGCCGTCCGGCCAGCTTCTTGCAGCGCACGTCGGCTGGCTGACGGGAGAGCCGTTCCCGAATCGCGGCAAAGACGCCGTCTCCCATCCAGAACAGTTCCCCGTTCACGATCTCGGCCAGATACTGCTCCTCCAAGCGGAGCCAGCGATCCAGGTCCATTGTGCCGTCGCGGCTGCCGGTACGCAGCTCCAAAAAGTCGCCCAGACGGATCACGCCCCGGCGGTTGCCGCCCACAGGGGACAGTTTGGGCCGGGAAAAGCCCAGAAACTCCTTCGGCAGGGCAACGTAGGCCCGTTCCAGTTGAAAGGCCGTCTTCCGGTCCAGAACGTCCTCCTCCGGCAGGAAGACGCAGAAGCCGGGCTCAAAATCGTGGTCCTGCGACACGGCGTCGTCAAAGCCGAAGCACTCCGAGCCGCTGCCGACCAGGCCTACAGCCAGCCGGTCGGCCCATTCCGGGAAACGCTCCCGCAGCATCGGCGCACCGTAGGCGTCAAAGTATCGTCTGGATAATTCTAATCCTTTCATTTCTCGTCCTCTCTGAGCCTTAGTCACTAGTCACTAGTCATTAGTCATTAGTCATTAGTGATTCTCTGGCGTTTCGCGCCGCGTCGTTCAGCTCCTGCGCGTCCGCGAAGCGGCCGTAATAGCCGAAGGTGGGGGCGCATTTCTCGCAGACGAAGGCATAGTAGCCGTTGCGGGGCAGCTCCGGCCGGTCCAGCAGGGCGCGGGCCCGATCCAGCCGGGCCTCGATCTCGGTCTCCGCCTCCAGCAGGCCGTATTCGGCCTCGTCCAAATTGGCCAGGTTCAGCTCCGTGATCGCCTGTTCCAAGGCCCCGTTGGGCTGGCCTGCCATGATGGTCATGGCCTGTGCATAGAGCGCTCGCGCCTCGGCATAGCGGCCCAGGTCGACCAGAACCAGGGCCAGGTTGTTGTACAGCCCGCCCAGCCTGCCGTCCTCCGGCGGAAGCTCGCGCGTATAGACGGCCCGCGCCCGCTCATAATAAGGAAGGGCCTTTTCTGGCTCGTTGAAGTTCTTATAGACCGTGCCGATATTGAGCCAGGTGGTGGCGGCCGTCACCGTGTCGTCCAGACCTGCGCGTCCGATCAGCGCCTCCGCTGCCTGAACAGCCTCCATGGCCCGCTCGCGCTTGCCCATTTTCCGGAACAGGCCCATGCGCTCGTTCTCGACGGAGAGCAGACCGCGCCAGTCGCGGCCCGCCTCGGCCTCCTGCTGCCAGTAGTCCAGATGCCGCTCGGCGGCTGCATAGTCGTTCCGGCTCAGGTATTCGTCCAGCCGGGTAATGCAGCGGCGCAGATCCACCGGCGTGACCTTCTCGTCCTCCGGCTTGCAGAAGATGCAGTTGGGCTCCAGGTAGTCTTCAGGGCGAAGTCCGTTCATTGTTGTACCTCCTCATAAGCGCAGCGTCTTCATGCGGGGAAGCCGTACTTGCTGCCTGTGTCAGCAGATTCTTCCTCTCTGTCCGGGTGCAGGTTCGGGATGTGCCAGGGGTTTTCCGGATCCGGGTCCGTGGGGTCCCAGCAAGAGCGCGGATCCTCCGGATCCAGCCAGATGGCTTCGGGCCGTTTGACCGGAAGCTCCTCCGTGTCGTAGATGTAGATTCTGGTCCCGTAGGGGCAGTTGTCAAAGATCCATTTTGCGCCTTCCACAGGCAGTCGGACGCAGCCCATGGAGGCCGCGGTGCCGAGTTTGTTGTATTCTGCGGTTTTCAGTCTGTCCTTTGCGCGGTAATAGTAGGGCACCGAATGGAACAGAATATTGCCGTAGATGCCGCAGACGTACTGCCCCCAGACCCCGCCGAAGAGCGCGCCCCACTCCTGCTTGCCGCCCAGGTAGTAGTGGCCGTAGGGCGTCGCCCGGCCGGTGGAGCAGAGCCAGGTCTTTACCGGAAAGCTGTATTCCCCGTTCTCCAGGCCGTAAACGATTACCACGTTCTGGTTCCGCAGCACTTCGATATAGTAAGGGCGGGATTCGCCGCTCTTGGCGTAGTGGACCTCCGGGGTATCGTTGTCCACGGAGATGACCGCGCCGCGGCGCAGCACCTGATCTCCATGCTGCAGCGTCGCCAGCAAAACGGCATCCCGGTCTTCATCGCGCAGGCAGAAGCTAAAGCTGAGTTCGGTCTTCCGCTCCATATCCGCCGTCAGTTCCAGCTCCGGCCAGCTTGCGCAGAGCTCGCCGTCCAGCTCCAGCGTCAGTGAGCAGATTCTGTCTGTCGCCGGAAGCTCCACGCGGGGAAAGCCGACCGTGACCTCCGTCGTCGGACAGTCTGGCGTCGCTTTCAGAGAGACGGGCAGGACCATCTCCACGCAATCGGCCAGTGTGAGCGGTTCCGTCGGCGCAACCGTCTCTGCAGGCTCCGTCTCCGCAGGCTCCGTCTCAGGCGGGACCGTCTCCGTCTGAGCGGTCTCAGAAACGGGCTCTGACGCGGCGCTTTCCGCCGTGGAGGCAGCCGTGGGGCGCGAAGCCGCCCGGCTCACGCCGCAGCCGGTCAGGATCAGCAGCAGCAAGCAAATCATCGCAAATCGTCTCATGCAATTATTCCCATCTTTTTATGTAGAAGTATCTGCTATTATACATAATTCGACACGTTCTGACAAGAGGGAATTCCATGATTTTTCACAGATATTTTCTTGCGCGGGAAAAAACGGTGGACAAGGCCGCGCGATCGTGGTAAAATGAAAAAATAAACGGGGGGAAGAATTTTTATGAAGCATCATATCCTTGTGAAGTTTCGGGAGGGCACCGACCTTCGCGCCCTGCTGGAGCCTGTGCGGGCGATCTTCGCCGAAACGCTTGCGATTCCGGGCATTCATGCGCTGGAGCTCAAGCCCTCCTGTTCGGACCGGCCCAACCGCTACGACCTGATGATCGTCCTGGACATGGACCCCGAAGCCCTGCCCGCCTACGACGCCTGCGAGCCGCATCGCCGCTGGAAGGAAGAATACGGTCCGATCACGGAGAAAAAGGCGATCTTCGACTGCGAGTAAGAACAGGCAAACAAAATTTGCTTGATATCTCAAAAAAAGTATGCTATAATATTTTGCATTTAAAAATTGACGAAAGTGAGGTATTGTGTGACATGCAATACACAAAGGAAATTGACGAGATGGTCTGCGTCGCGAAGGGCCCCGATCACGGCCCCGCTCCCATTCCCGAAGAGGGCAAATGGGTCCAGGCCAAGGATATCAAGGACATCTCCGGCTATACCCACGGCGTTGGCCGCTGCGCCCCCCAGCAGGGCGCCTGCAAGCTGAGCCTGAACGTAAAGGACGGCATTATCCAGGAGGCCCTCGTGGAGGTCATCGGCTGCTCCGGCATGACCCACTCCGCCGCGATGGCCAGTGAGATTCTTCCCGGCAAGACCATTCTTGAGGCGCTGAACACCGACCTGGTCTGCGACGCGATCAACACCGCCATGCGCGAGCTGTTCCTGCAGATCGTCTACGGCCGCACCCAGTCCGCCTTCTCCGACGACGGCCTGCGCATCGGCGCCGGTCTCGAGGACCTGGGCAAGGGCCTGCGCTCCATGACCGGCACCACCTACGGCACCGTGGCCAAGGGCGCCCGCTATCTGGAGCTCACCGAGGGCTATATCGTCAAGCAGGCGCTGGACAAGGACAACCAGATCTGCGGCTATCAGTTCCTGAACCTGGGCAAGATGATGGACGCCATCAAGAAGGGCATGAGCCCCAACGAAGCATACGAGAAGAATCTGGGAACCTACGGCCGCTTCAAGGCCGAGGACGGCGCGGTCCAGTGGATCGACCCGCGCAAGGAATAAGGGGAGGTGCGGCACATGTCACTGTTTGAAAACTACGAGGGACGGATGCCCCAGTTGCAGCCCGTTCTGGACAAATACGGCTTCAAGAACTTTGAAGAAGTCAAGGCTTTTACCAACAGCAAGGGCGTGGACGCCTACTCCATCGTGGAGAGCACCCAGCCCATCTGCTTTGAGAACGTCAAGTGGGCCTACGAGCTCGGCGCGGCCATCGCCATGAAGGAGAACGCCAAAAACGCCGCCGAGGCCGCCCGTTGGATCGGCACGGCCCTGCAGGCCTTCTGCATTCCCGGCTCCGTGGCGGATCAGCGTCAGGTCGGCATCGGCCACGGCAATCTCGGCGCGATGCTGCTCGACGAGCAGACCGAGTGCTTCGCTTTCCTGGCCGGCCACGAATCCTTCGCCGCCGCCGAAGGCGCCATCAAGATCGCCCTGAACGCGAACAAGGTGCGCCGGAAGCCCCTGCGCGTCATTCTGAACGGCCTGGGCAAGGACGCCGCCATGATCATCAGCCGCATCAACGGCTTCACCTACGTGCAGACCAAGTACGACTACCTCTCCGCCGACGTGAAGGAAGATCACGCGCTGACCGTCGTCAGCAAGACCGCCTACTCCACCGGCGAGCGCGCCAAGGTCAACTGCTACGGCGCGGACGACGTCCGCGAGGGCGTGGCCATCATGTGGCACGAGGGCGCGGATATCTCCATCACCGGCAACTCCACCAACCCCACCCGCTTCCAGCACCCCGTCGCGGGCACCTATAAGAAGGAACGCTGGGAGGCCGGCAAGAAGTACTTCTCCGTGGCCTCCGGCGGCGGCACGGGCCGCACCCTGCACCCCGACAACATGGCCGCCGGTCCCGCCTCCTACGGCATGACCGACACCATGGGCCGCATGCACTCCGACGCGCAGTTCGCCGGCTCCTCCTCCGTCCCGGCCCACGTGGAAATGATGGGCTTCCTGGGCGCAGGCAACAACCCCATGGTCGGCATGACCGTGGCCGTCGCCGTGGCCGTCCAGCAGGCAATGGCGAAGTAGGGGATCACGGTTCAGAGTTCCGAGCCCGTAGGGACAAGCACCTGTGCTCTTCATGGGTATTGCTTGTCCGAATGAATTACAACGCAACATGAAAACCGTGGGACGGCGACATGCCGCACCCACGGTTTTTTTGCAGATACAGCGTCCGCAAGGGATGGATTTCGCGTCCCGCGTACTTGCGTACAATACGCGCAGGCTTGCCCGCTGCGATCTCTGCGCTTCGTATCTGGATAAAGTGAATAAATCTGCAAAAGCGATAATTCTGCGCGCATGGAACGCATGTACGCGTGATTTGCAGTCGCTTGCTCTCCCAAGCACAGGGGAATGGCGGACAACTGAACCCTGAACCGGCGGCGGCCAGAGGTCTGGACGCCCTATAAACCCTGAACTCTACGGAAGCAATTCATACAACAGCCACCCCTCCACCGCCTTGAGGCGGTCCCCCTCCCCTGCAAGCAGGGGAGGTCATACCCTGAACCGGCGGCGGCCAAGGGTCTGGCCGCCCTACGAACCATGAACTCTACGGAAGCATTTCATACAACAGCCACCCCTCCACCGCCTTGAGGCGGTCCCCCTCCCCTGCAAGC